>CAHJXG010000604.1 GCA_903644035.1 Rhodospirillales bacterium | reverse complement strand
CGGCGTGGCCAGCAGGGTGGACAGCAGCGCGGCCAGATCCGCCCGGCCGACCGGCTTGGCCAGGTGGTCGATGGCGCCGAGCCGCATGGCCTCGATCGTGTTGGCCGCGGTCGGCACGGCCGTGAGCACCGCAACGCCGGGCGGCGCCGGCAGGGCGCGAATGCGGCGCAGCACCTCCATCCCATCCAGCCCGGGCATACGAAGGTCCAGCAGCACGGCGTCGATGCCGGGCTGGGCGAGCCGACGCAGGGCGGTGGCGCCGTCCCCGGCCTCCTCCGTCCGGTGGCCCAGGTCGCCCAGCGCCTCCGCCAGACCCTCCCGCAGCGCCGCGTCATCGTCCACGATCAGGATGGTCGCCATCCGGCCCCCTCCCCAAGCTCGATGACGAACCGCGCCCCTTGCTCCGACGCGGCGAGACACAGCCGTCCGCCATGCGCCTCCACCAGCTCCCGCGCGATGGCGAGGCCCAGGCCGGTGCCGTCCGCCCGGCCGGTCACGAACGGCTCGAACAGCGACCCGCGCAGGTCGGGCGCGACGCCGGGTCCGGTGTCCTCCACGATCAGGCGCAGGCCCGGTCCGCTGCACTCGGCCCGCAGGCTGACATGGCCGCCGGCGGGCGTGTGCCGGATGGCGTTGGATGCCAGGTTGTCCAGCGCCCGGCCGATGAGCGAGGCGTCGATCACGGCGGTCCCCACGCCCTCGGCATGAAGCCCCACCTGAGCTGCCGCGGCCTGATCGGCATGGCGCTCCACGCAGGACGACAGCAGCGTCCCGATCTCCGTCGGCGCCAGCGCGGGATCACGGCGCTGGGTCATCGCCAGCAGCTCGGCGAGCAGGCGGTCGAGCCGGCCGACCTGCTCCAGCACCGCGGCCAGGGCGCGCCGGCGGCGTTCGTCGTCGCCGGCAAGCCCGTTCTCCGCCCGCAGCCGCATGGCGGCGAGCGGGTTGCGAATTTCATGCGCCACCCCGGCTGCGACCCGGCCCAGCGCCGCCAGCCGTTCCGCCGCGACGACGCGCGCCCCCAACTCCGCCGACCGCTGCCGGGCATCGATCAGGCGCTGGCCGGCCTGGTTCAGCGCATCGACGATGCGGTCCAGGTCACGCTCCCCGGTGCGCGGCAGCATGGGGGGCAGGTCGTCCGGATGCTGCGCCAGCCCGGCCTCCACGGCGCCGACCCGGCGAGACCACGCCCGCAGCAGCCAGGCGAGCCACGCCGACATGCCGAGCATCAGCGCGAACAGCAGCAACAGCCCGCCGCGCAGGCCGTCCGCGGCGCTCGCCCTCTGCACCCGGGTCATGGTCCAGGCGGTCAGGCCGTCGATGGGGCCAGGCAACGGGCAGGCGTAGAGGAGGAGGGTCTGCGTGCTGCCGCCCGACATGCGGGCGACGGCGGCCTCGTCCCGGGCGGCCTGCTCGTTGGCCGCCTGAACGCTGGCGGCCTCGGCCGCAGGCAGGTCCGTCTTGGGGCCGGTGCCGGGATAGGTCGGGAACGCATAGGCGAGCGATCCCGTGTCGGTCTGCCAGACGCCGCCCTCGACCCCGGCCTGCCGCGCGAGGGCAAGGGACACCGCCGCACCCAGGGCGGCCCGCAGCCCCGTGTCCTCCAGCGGCGGCGGCGGACCGTGCCAGTCCGTGGTGTAAAACGCATAACGCTCACGGATCAGGTCGCAGGCCCGTGCCACGACGGCCTCGCCCCGCTGCACCTGCGCCGCCGTCGATTGGCCGGAGATCTGCACCAGCAGCGCCCCGGCCGCGACGCATGCCGCGAGCGAGAACGCCCACAGCACCAGCAGGCGGGCACGGAGCGAGCGCAATCAGCGGGTCATGACGATGGCGCCGGGCCGCGCGTGCGGTCCAGCCCCTCGACGCGCGGCAGGGCGACCGGCTGGCCGCTGGCGGCGGACTGGTAGATCGCCTCCATGATCCGGTGGTCCTGCACGCCCTCCTCGCCGGGGGTGTGCGGCTCGCGGTTCGACAGGATGCATTCGGCCATGTGGTCCAGCTCCAGCGCGAACTGGTTCAGCATGGGGATGCGCCGCTCCTCCACGGCCTCGGCGCGGCCCTCGCGGCGCGTGATGCGGAGCTGCTTGTCATGGTAGGAGAACGCGCCGTCCAGGCTGATGGCGGCGCCCGGCGTGTGCACGCGCAGCAGCCGGCTCTCATGCATCCCGTAGCTCGTCGCGCAGTTGGCGACGACGCCGCCGGGGAAGCGGAGCATGAAGGTCACGCTCTCCTCCACCTCGGCATAGCGCGGATCGCCCGGCGGGCTGACGCTGCGGGCGAAGACCTCGACCGGCTCCTCCCCGGTCAGGTACCGGGCCGCGTTCAGGCAATACAGCCCGACATCCGGCAGCGAGCCGCCGCCGGCAAGCGCCCGCTTGAAGCGCCATTGCGCGCCGTCGCCCTGGTTCTGCACGTTCACGGCGTCGATGAAGCGGGCGGGTCCGAACGTCGCCTCGCGCACCATGCGCAGCACCTCGCGGTTGTAGGGCTCGTACTGGCAGCGATAGGCGATCATCAGCTTGCGCCCTGCGGCCCGGCAGGCATCGACCATGGCCTGCCCCTCGGCCGAGGACATCGCCATCGGCTTCTCGCACAACACGTCCTTGCCGGCCTGGGCGGCGCGGATCGTGTATTCCTTGTGCAAGGAGTTGGGCAGGACGATGTACACGGCCCGGATCTCCGGGTTGTCGCGAATGCGGTCGAAACCCGCGTAGTCGTACACCGCCTCCGGCCGGAGGCCGTACTGGGCGGCGACGCGCGCGGCCTTGTCCGGCGTGCCGCTCACCAGCGCGACCAGGCGGGATCGCTTCGCCTCGCCAAACGCCGGCAAGACCTCCTCAAGCGTCAGGCGACCGAGGCCGACGACGGCAAATCCGACCCGCTCGCTCACGGGCATTGGATTGGGCGGACCGCCGGACGGGCGCTCCGTCGGCGCGGTCCAGGCCGGGAACTCCACCTGGCCGCCTTGCACCCGGCCCGTGTCGATCTCCGGCACGGCCGCCGCCGCGGCGCCCGCGAGCAGGGTGCCGGTGGCGCCGGCGGCCCCGATCAGCGCGCCCCGGCGATTGATCAAATTCGTGCCAGCCATACTGGTCTCCTCGGTTGCGGTTCGGAGCCAAGCAACGCGCCGCCGGGGCGTGCGATCCCTAGGAGCGCCCGCAAAACAGGTTGCACGCCGATGGGCCAAGCGCCGGTGCGGCTGCCGGGCCATTGGCGTTCTTCCAGAGCGCCAAGGTGGCCGTGGCCGCCTCGACACCCCGGACATCCTGGTGAACAGCTCCGGCCTCACCGGGCACAAGCCGTTCCTGGGGGCCAGCGCCGGGATATGGGACAGCGTGCCCGACACCCACCGGCGCGGAGCGTTCCCGATGTGCCGGGAGTTCGCGCGGGTGGCCGCATCGTCGCTTTGATCTGAGGCGACGCCTGATGCCGGGTGCGCGAACCCTATGGCATGGACGAGTGCGGCGGCGGCAACGGCTTGCCATCCTGGCGGGCCGCCTCGATTTCGGCGGCGCGGCTCTGACGGTAGGCGCTGCGGAAGGTCGCGTAGGGATCGAGCGAGTCCCGTTTGACCTGATCCACGGGGTCCAGCAGCTGTTCCCGCGTGTCCACCGCGCCCACGCCAAAGCGGGATCCCGCAAGGGCGTTGACACCGCCGAAGCTCACCCAGGTGAACGGGTCAAGCAGGACGTTGCCGGCGTATCCCCCGGTGTCCCGCACGTTCGACGGGCCGAGCAGCGGCAGGAACAGGAAAGGTCCTTCCCCCACTCCCCAAACTCCAAGCGTCGTGGCGAAGTTGGCGCCACGATGCGGCGGCAGGCCGAGGTCGTCCGCCACGTCGAACAGCCCCCCCACGCCCACGGTCGAGTTCACCACGAAGCGGGTCACCGTCTCCGCGGCATAGCGCGGGTGCCCCTGCAGGACGTCGTTGGCGAAGACCACGGGGCTTGCGACGTTCCTGAGCGCGTTGCCGAGCGAGCGGCGCACAACGCCAGGCACAACATATCGGTAACCCTGAGCCACCGGTTTCAGCACATTGGTGTCGAGGACGTCATTGACCCGGTAGAGGAAGCGGTTGGTCGGCTCCAAAGGATCGTTGTCCGCCTGATAATCCGCCACCGCTTCGGGATCCGTCGCGGCCGGGCGTGTCGCGCACCCGCTTCCCAGAAGCGCAACGGCCATCAGCAGGGTGGCAGCCCGCAGCGCTGGGAAGGATTTGTCATAAACAGGCATTCGCTACTCCGATAAGAACGCGCGGTGCCCGTGCGAGCCACCCCGCGTCGCGCGCCGGCTTGGCGCCCTAAACTTGGCGCTTTCTGACGGATTGTCGCCTGTCTAGCACAATAGGGTCGTCATCGCCTTGATTTTTTATCAAGCCAACGCGAGCAATTTTCGGTTCAACATCTTTGCTGCACGACGATAGTAACTGACGTCTTGGAAGTAGAAACACCAAACAAGGTTTCATGCGCGATCATGCGTTCGACATGGAAGCTTGCAAGTCCGGGTTAATTTCGAATATTTATGAAGCTGGCATTGGCTTGTATCTCTGCCTCGAGAATTTCCAGCAAAGCCGCAGGCAGCGGTTCGTCCAGCGCCCGCTCAAACCTCTGGGCAAGGCTTGTCTCCAGCCAGACGGCAAGCGCGGTGTCGTCAGCGCCGTTGACGTTCGCCGCCGAAACTGTCTCATAGGATGCCATGTCCATCCCAAAGCACGACGGAGCGTAAGGTTCCGGTGCGGCAAGTGGGCAGATATTTCCCGACAGCTTGGCTGCGACGCTGCTTCAACCGGTCACAGGCGGGCGGAGTCCAAGATCAGGCGAGCCAGGTGCTTGCCCAGGCACGCATGCAGCGTCTCGATGACCTTCTGCCGGTCTGATCGCGGCGTGCGCTCCAGATCGATCTGGCCCTCGTTGGCCCAGCTATGCATCAGATCATAGCGGCGGAACAGCATGACGCCCGGCGTGGCCGCAACCTGCTGGAGCGCCTGCTCGTAAGGCTCGAGGTTGCTGCTGGTTTGCAGGAAACGGCTGAATTGCGGATCCACCAAGGCGAGGTTGGCACCGGCCGCTGCCACCGCTTCGGCGCCGTCGGACAGGGTCTGGCTGAACTCGCCCGGCGGGATGTTGCGCACTGCTTCGACGGTTCCCGTTTGCCACAGCACCAGGTCGTAGTGGTGGCTGGCCAGTTCGGATCGAAGCAGGTCGAGCATGTCGGTCGCCAGCAGGTTGCGGCCGCCCCGGACGGTCATCCTGACATCAAGACCTGGAACCGAACGCTTCAGCTCCTTGGCCATCTGCAACGGGAATGCCCGCTCGGAGGCAGGTCCGTTGAACAGCTTGGCCGGAACCGGGGCCTTGCTGCTCTCGCCGAATGCCTGGCTGGTGATCGTGCCGGGGCTGACGCTTGCCTCCGGTCCGAACATCGTCGCGGAGCCGACGGCCAGGATGTCGAGGACCGCATCGGGGCGCAGCACAGCCCCGACCTTGGGCATCGGAATGGCCATGCCGGCAAGGTCATCTGCGGCCTGGCACACATCGGGCGGCGCCAAGGCCATTGCTGGCCCGGCGCAGAGCACAAAGACAGACACCAACACGGATGCAACCGAAGGAACACTCATATCACGCCTGCGTTACTGGCTTTTGGCATGTCTGGCAAGATTGCCCGGCTCACCCGTCCTTTCTGCCGGTACCACGCCGCCAAGGCCCCTACGGCCACCATGGCGGCGATGCCGGTCGCGTTGACCCCGGCCTGCACGGCCCAATCCCCGCGTTCCTCCATCACCAGGCGGCCCAGAAACGACAGGAAAATGCCCGCGCAGAACACCGGGAGTGAGTGCTGCCCGCACAGGACGAGCGGCCGGGCAAACCACCTGTGCAGCCAGGCGGCATGGATCGACACGCTCCGGGACACCAACCAGGCAAGGGCCAGGATCGACACCAGGCGCATGGGATGCAGGCCCTCCTTGTCCACCGACAGGAGAATGCGCGCAGCGCCGGCCGACAGGCGTGAGGTGATCTCGGGATAGGGCCAGATCAGCCACAGTAGGCTTACTCCCACCAGAACGACGAACACGGAGGCGATGTCGAGGAGGATGGGGCGGACGGGCCATCTTGGGGGCGCATAGGCGAGAATGGAGCCGATGACAAACAGCAACTGCCAGGCAACTGGATTAAAATACCATCCACCGCCGGTCCAGGAAGGAAAGTTGTATCCGGTTATTCTGGTAAAAGTATAAATAGAGAGTGACAGGACAAGCAGCAAAAGGGGCACACGGAGGAGCGGCATCACCAATGCGAACATGGCGAGGAGAGCAACATACATTGGCAGGATGTTCAGGTAAGCCGGCTGGAATGTCAGAAACAATGCCTCGAGCATGGCGCGGTAGGGCGCCTCGGCAAGAACGTCGAGGTGGATCTCATCCAGGTATTCAGACCGGTCCAACGCCGTTGCCGAGTACGACACCTGGGCGCTGAACACCACGAACAGGAAGATGTGAGCGACGTACAGCACCCATGCCCGCCGCAGCACGTCCGCACCCGCAAACAGCCATCCGTGTCGATCCATGCTGCGCCCATAGGCCAGCCCGGCGGCATAGCCGGCCAGCAGGACAAAGATTTCAGTCGCGTCACACAACGCGAAGTTCCGCAGGCTGAATTGCGCCAGCCAGTTGTCCGGAATGTGATCCATAAAGATCCACCACAGCGCGACGCCGCGGAAGAAGTCGATCCGCAGGTCGCGGTTGGAACCGATCAGGACCATGCCGCCTCCTGCGAAGCTCGGATGCCGAGTTGATGCTGCATGCAGATAGGCCTTCGCAGCGACAATGACACCCCATGGTCTTTGGATCGCCGCCCGATCTCACGCAGCCGGCCGTTCGTCAGTGATTCCCGCAGCGATCTGCTCGACGTCAAGGCTCGCCGGGCAATTGGGATGACGGGTCAGCAGCAGGCTCTGCCGGCGGATCGCGTCCTGCACATGCGGGTCGCGCCGGATCGTGCCGAGCAGCGGCGGCGTACGCCCGAGGAAGGCGGTGCAGGCCCGGGTCAAGGTCGCCGCCGTGCGCGCCCCGGCGGCCGGCGTGCTGCACAGGTTCACGACCAAGCGCGCGTCGCCGCCGGGCCGGTCGGCTGCGTGCAGCTTCATCGTCGCGTAGGCGTCGGTCAGGCTCGTCGGCTCCTCCGTCGCGACAACCAGCAGGGTGTCGGCCCAGGCCGCCAGGCGCCGGACCGAACGGTCGACGCCGGCACCGAGGTCGAGCAGCACGACGTCATATGGCGCCGTGGCCGACGCGAGCATCGAGAGAATGCCTTCCAGGGCCACGGGATCGAGCGCGGCGAGGCCTCCGGAGCCAGACCGGCCCGCCATGATGTCGAACCCACCCGGCGCAAAGCCGGCGATGGCGTCCGAAAGCGTCGCGGCCCCGGACACGACGGAGCCTAGATCCAGCACCGGGACCAGGCCGAGCTGAATATCGACGTTGGCCAGGCCGAGGTCGGCGTCAAACAGCAGCACCCGTTGGCCGCTCCGCGCCAGCGCATGCGCGAGCGTGATGGCGAACCAGGTCTTGCCGACGCCTCCCTTGCCGGACGCCACCGCGATGGTGCGTCCTGCCCGGTCCGACCGCGCCGCGGGCGGTGAGAAGGCGCGAACGGCGGGCTGTGTCATGATGCGGGGTCCTGGGACGGGGCAGGGTGGCGGGCACCCGGCGGGATCGTGAGGCGGCTGGCCAGGAGTTCGGGCGTCAGCGGCCGAAGCCCGTCGGCCGCACCCGGGCCGATGCCGGCCTCCGTGAGCGTCAGCCGGGCAGAGGCGGCGGCCAGCACGCCGCCCAGCCGGCGGGCCAAGTCAA
>CAHJXG010000603.1 GCA_903644035.1 Rhodospirillales bacterium | reverse complement strand
GTCGAACAGCCAGCCCGGCGCCGTGTCGAACGCCGCGTCCGGCGCGTGCGCGAAGCGGGCCAGGGCGGCGGCATCGTCGTTCAGGAAGGTGGTGACCAGGGACGCGCCGGCGCGGTAGGCGTGCTCGGTGATGCGGCGCACCAGCGGCACGGCGTCGAGCGGCGCCGTGATCAGCAGTTCCTGGCCCGGCGCCAGCCCCAGGCCGACCCGGACCGCGACCTCGCCGAGCCGGTCCAGACGCGCCTCTTGGGTGCTGGCGGGCGAGCGGACGGCGACGTTCATGCGGGTGGCTCCTTGGTCTGGCTCGGGAGATGGGCGCAGGCGGGGCCGCGGGAAACCCGGCCGGCCCCTGATTGTTTACGATGGGCAACCAACGGGAGCCATCCATGCCAAAGTCCCTGAAACCCGGCGACAAGGTCAGCTGGGGCACCTCGGGCGGAGAGACGCACGGGACAGTCGAGAAGAAGGTGACCAGCGCCACGCAGGTCAAGGGCCACACGGCGAAAGCCACCAAAGAACAGCCGCAGTTCGTGGTGAAGTCTGCCAAGTCCGGCAAGACCGCCGTGCACAAGCCGGACGACCTGAAGAAGGGGTGACCGGCTGTATCCGGGGTGGGAATTCCCGCGGTTCCATGGAATGATCGCGGCAGTGCCCTGAAAGGATCACCCCGCGTGTCGCCCTTCGCCCGCTTGCTGCTCGGCCTCGCCCTGCTGTCCGTCGCCGCCTGCGCGGCCCGCCCGCCCGCCGACGACGCGGAGGCGCAGGCCGAGTACCGGGAGCTGAACGACCCGCTGGAGCCGACGAACCGGGTCTTCTACCGGGTCAACGACACGATCGACACCTACGCGCTGCGTCCCGTCGCCGTGGCCTACCGCGACTACGTGCCCGGCGCCGTCCGGCGGCCGGTCCGCAACGTGCTGAGCAACCTGAGCAAGCCCGCGGAGTTCGCCAACGACGTGCTGTCGGCCAAGCCGCGCCGGGCGGGCGACAGCCTGATGCGCTTCCTCATCAACACGACCGCAGGCGGCCTCGGCCTGTTCGACGTGGCGACGGGGTGGGGCTACCCGGACCACAGCAGCGACTTCGGCCTGACCATGGCGTTGTGGGGCGTGGAGGGGGGACCGTTCCTCTACCTCCCGATCATCGGGCCGACCAACCCGCGCGACGCCGTGGGCTTCGGCGCGAACTCCGTCCTGGACCCGCTGACCTGGGCCTCGTTCGGCGGCAGCACCGCGGTCAACCTCACCCGTTACGGCGCCACCGCGGTCGACACGCGGGAGCGGTTCATCGAGCCGATCGACTCCGTGAAGCGTGGCGCGCTCGACCCCTACGCCACCTTCCGCAGCGTCTCGCGGCAGAACCGCGCGGACGAGGTCGAGAAGGCGCGGCAGGACCTGCCGGCCACCGTGCCGGCCTGGTTCCCGCGCCCGGCGCAGTGACCTGGCGCAGTGAAAGGCGTCCCATCATGACCGATTCGATCTGGGCCATCCTGTCCGCCAACGCATCGGCCCGCGCGGTCGGCGCCCCGGGCCGCCTTTGGCTGGACGGCGCTGGGCTTCGGACCCTGGCCGAGCAGACACAGCAGGCGCTGAACGGCGTCGGCATCGGGCGCGGGGACGTGGTCGGCATCGTGCTGCCCAACGGGCCGGAGATGGCGACCTGCTTCGTGGGCGTCGCCGCCGCCTGCACGGCAGCGCCGCTCAACCCGGCCTACACGGCGGACGAGTTCGAGTTCTACCTGTCCGACCTGAAGCCGCAGGCCGTCATCGTGCAGCAGGGCGACGCCACGCCGGCCCGCGCGGTGGCGGAGAGGCTTGGCATCCCGGCCATCGAGCTGCATACCGCGGGCGACGATGCCGCGGGGCGGTACCGCCTGGATGCCTCCGCCCTCCCGGCCGGCGCGCCCGCGGTGGCGGGCGCGGCCGGGCCTGGCGACATGGCGCTCGTGCTACACACCTCCGGCACCACGGCGCGGCCGAAGATCGTGCCGCTCACCAATGGGAACCTCGCCGCGTCCGCCCGGCACATCGGCGAGTCGCTGGCGCTGGGGCCGGACGACGTGTGCCTGAACGTCATGCCGCTGTTCCACATCCACGGGCTGGTCGCGGCCGTGCTGTCCTCCCTCCGCGCCGGCGCCGGGGTGTGCTGCACGCCGGGGTTCAGCGCGTTCAAGTTCGGCGAGTGGCTGGAGCAGGTGCGCCCCACCTGGTACACCGCCGTGCCCACCATGCACCAGGCGATCCTGATGCGCATGCGCGCCCATCCCGAGCGTGCCCGCGCCGCCGGGCTGCGCCTGATCCGCTCCTCCAGCGCCTCGCTGCCGCCCCAGGTCATGCAGGAGCTTGAGGACGTGTTCGGCAGCCCCGTCGTCGAGGCGTACGGCATGACGGAGGCCGCGCACCAGATGGCGTCCAACCCGCTGCCGCCGCGCGCCCGCAAGCCCGGCGCCGTTGGCCTCGCCGCCGGGCCGGAGATCGCGGTGATGACGGATGACGGCGCGATCCTGCCGCAGGGCAGCGTCGGCGAGGTGGTGATCCGCGGGCCCAACGTGACGCCGGGCTACGCCGGCAACCCCGACGCCAACGCCCGCGCCTTCACCGACGGCTGGTTCCGCACCGGCGACCAGGGGCGGATCGACGAGGAGGGCTACCTGTTCCTCACCGGGCGGCTCAAGGAGCAGATCAACCGCGGCGGCGAGAAGGTCAGCCCGCTTGAGGTCGATGTCGTGCTGCTCGACCATCCCTGCATCGCGCAGGTCGTCACCTTCGGCGTGCCGCACGCGAAGCTCGGGGAGGAGGTCGGCGCGGTCGTGGTGCTGCATCCCGGCCAGGCGGCGACCGAGCAGGAGATCCGCGACTTCTGCGCGACGCGCCTCGCCGCCTACAAGGTGCCGCGCCACATCCTGCTGCGCGACGACATCCCGAAGGGCGCCACCGGCAAGGTGCAGCGGATCGGCCTCGCGGCGAAGCTGGGCCTGGGCGCCTGACCATGCCGAGCCTCTGCGTGTTCGGCGCCGGCGCCATCGGCGGCTTCCTCGCGGCGCGGCTGGAGGCGGCGGGCACGCCGGTCTCCGTCGTGGCGCGCGGGCCGCACCTGGCGGCGATGC
>CAHJXG010000602.1 GCA_903644035.1 Rhodospirillales bacterium | reverse complement strand
TGAGAAGAAAACAGAAAGGTCAAGCGGGATTTAACAAGAAATTCGCTCCCGTGCCCTAAGCTACGGAAAATCCACAATTCTCCTTCGCCGGGGACCGCCCTCTTGGGTCATGCCGCCGCCCAGCCGCCGTCGATGGACAACGGCGCGCCGGTGATGGTCTGCGCCGCTTCGGAACAAAGGAACACCACCAACCCGCCGATGCCTTCTGGCGTGGTGAACTGCGCCATCGGCTGCTTCTCCGTCAGCAGCGCGTGCTTCACCGCCTCGATGTCCAGGCCGTCGCGCGCCGCCCGCGCGTCAAGTTGCGCCTGCACCAAAGGCGTCAGCACCCAGCCGGGGCACACCGCGTTCACCGTCACCCCGCTGTTCGCCAACTCGATGGCCGCGACCTTCGTCAGCCCGATCAGGCCATGCTTCGCCGCGACGTAAGCGGACTTCTGCGCGCTGCCCACCAATCCGTGCGCTGAGGCGATGTTGACGATGCGGCCCCAGCCCTTGCTGGTCATGCCGGGGATCGCCGCCCGCATGGCATGGAACGCGGCAGACAGGTTGATGGCGATCACCGCGTCCCAGCGCTCCACCGGAAACTCCTTGATCTCGGCCGTGTGCTGGATGCCGGCGTTGTTCACCAGGACATCCAGTCCGCCCAGCGTCGCCTGGGTCCGATGCACCAGCCCGGCGATCTGCGCGGGCTGCATCATGTCGGCGCCGTCATACTCGACACGCACTCCCAACCCCTCCGCCAGCTCCGTCCGAAGCGCCTCGATGCTCCCCGCCTCGCCAAATCCGTTCAGCATCAGGTCGGCGCCTTGCGCGCCGAGGCAGCGGGCGATGCCCAAGCCGATGCCGCTCGTGGAGCCAGTGACGAGCGCCACCTTGCCCGACAGGCTCTTCTCACCAGAAGCCATGAAACTTTTCTCCGAACGCCATAGGCTATTGTCGTCCACGGCAGGCTGTGCGTGAAGAGCCTCGCCGAGCGTGACGATCTCAAGTGCCAAAGGAGACACGGATGGGACGGCTGATCCACGACGCCATGGCGCCTTGCCCTCCATGGCCCAGGCCCGCCGGCGTCCTCGCGGCGCCCTGATGACGGGTCTGCCCGCATGACCCTGCCGCCCGCCCTCATGCCGCTGCGGCACGCGGTGTTCCGGTCGCTGTGGATCGCCAACGTCGTGACGGCGCTCGGCACCTGGATGCAGAACACCGGTGCGGGCTGGCTGATGACGAGCCTGTCGCCGAACGCGTTGAGCGTCAGCCTGATCCAGGCCGCGACGATCACTCCCGTTCTCCTGCTCGCCCTCCCCGCCGGGGCGCTGGCCGATACCATGGACCGCCGCCGGTTCCTCATCATCACTCAGCTCTGGACGATGGCGGTGGCCGTCACTTTGGCCGCGCTGACCTATGCCGGGCTGATCGACGCCGCCGGGCTGATCGCGCTGACGTTCGCTATCGGCATGGGATCGGCCATGTATCAGCCTGCCTGGGGCGCCACGGTGCCTGAGGTCGTGCCGCGGCAGGACCTGGTGCAGGCCATCGCGCTCAACGGCATCGGCTTCAACCTCGCGCGCGCCCTCGGTCCGGCGCTGGGCGGCGTGCTCGTGCTGTTCGGCGGCCCGGCCCTGGCCTTCTCGCTGTTCGCGATCTCTTTCCTCGCCAGCATCGCCGCCCTGCTGGCCTGGCGCCGCACGCCGCAGCGCAACTCCCTGCCGCGGGAGCGCCTGCTCAGCGCCATGCGCGCGGGCATGCGCTTCACCCGGCACACCCCGGCCATGCAGGCCGCCATGGTGCGCGCCGTCGCCTTCTTCCTGCCCTCCGCCGCGCCCTGGGCGCTGCTGCCGCTGGTGGTGCGGGAGCAGCTGGGGCTGGGCGCCGGCAGCTTCGGGATGCTGCTCGGCATGATGGGCGTGGGCGGGGTCACGTCGGGCATGCTGCTGCCGATGCTGCGGGGCCGGGCCGGGCGGGGCGCCACGGTGTTCGGCGCCAGCCTGTTTTCCTGCGCCGGCATGGCGTGCATCGCCAGCAGCACGCATTGGGCGCCGGCCGGCCTGGGCATGCTGCTGTTCGGCGTCGGCTGGGTGACGGCCGCCAGCACCATCCAGGCGGCGGCGCAGCTGGTGGCGCCCCCCTGGGTGCGCGCCCGGGCATTGGCCATCTACCAGCTGGCGTTCAACGGGGCGCTGGCGTTCGGCTCGATGCTGTGGGGCTGGCTCGGCACGGCGCTGGGACTGCAGGCCACGATGGCCGGGGCCGCCGCCGTCGCCACCGTCCTGGCCTTCGCCGTTCGCGGCTATGGCCTGGACCAGTCCGGCGCTGCCACGGCGCAGGCGCCCGCCCCGCCCGTGCCCGAGGACCCGGCGCCTGAACTCGCCTCCATGCTGCCCCAGTCCCGTGGCCGTATCCTAGAAACCATGCGCTACCGGGTTGCGCCGGCCGAACGGGAGGGGTTCCTGGACGCGATGCAGCACGTGCAGCACGCCCGCGGGCGCGCCGGGGCGCTCGACTGGCGGCTGTATGAGGACGTCGCCCATCCCGAGGGTTGGCTGGAAGCCTGGACGATGGAGAGCTGGACCGACCACCTGCATGAGGCGAACCGCCTGTCCGACTGGGACCGCCAGCTGCTGGCCCAGGTCAGCGCGTTCCATGACGCCGCCGCCCCGCTGCCGTGCCGCTACATCGCCGTCGAGCCTGGCCCGCGCCCGCCCAGCCATCCGCAGCGCAATGCTGCCAGCTTGGCAACGCACGATGGCCCCGCGCGTTAATCCGGCTCACGCCAATCAGGAGACGATGATGGCCGACAAGCCAAGCGACCTCAAGGACCAGACCCAGGGCGCCCGCCTGCACAAGACCAACAACGACCTTAAGAACAACGCCAAGGCCGTGGCGATGGAGCTGCTGCAGGCCCGCATGGCCGACGGCATCGACCTGGCCCTGATCACCAAGCAGGCCCATTGGAACCTCAAGGGTCCGCAGTTCATCGGTGTCCACCTGATGCTCGACAAATTCCGCGACGAGCAGGACGAGTGGACCGACATGATGGCAGAGCGCATCACCCAGCTCGGCGGCACCGCCCGCGGGACCGTGCAGGAGATCAACCGCGAGACGAGCCTGCCCCCCTACCCCACGGACATCTACGCCGTCGCCGACCACCTGAAGGCGTTGATCGAGCGTTACGCCGCCTGCGCCAACGCCATCCGCAAGAACATCGAGGATACCGACGAGGCCGGCGACGCCGGCACCGCCGACCTGCTCACCGAGGTGTCTCGCGGGCTCGACAAGCAGCTTTGGTTCCTGGAGGCGCACACCCAGGAGCCGTCCGGCACGTTCCGTAACTAAAATATCGCGGGCCGCGTCCAACGCGGCCCGCCCCCCGCCAAACCCCTTGCCCGGCTGGGTGCACGGCACTAGCTTTGCGCCAGACTCGGGAACACAGCATGAACGACTTGCTTTCGCCGCTGGACAGCAGTCCGTCCAGCGATAGCTACTCCGCACGCGATATCGAGGTGCTTGAGGGTCTGGAGCCGGTGCGGCGCCGCCCTGGCATGTATATCGGCGGCACCGACGAGGCGGCGCTGCACCACCTCGCCGCCGAGATCCTCGACAACGCCATGGACGAAGCCGTGGCCGGCCATGCGAGTTCCATCGACGTGTCGCTTGAGGCGGGCAACTGGCTGCTGGTCCGTGACAACGGCCGTGGCATTCCCGTCGATCCGCATCCGAAGTTCAAGGGCCTGAGTGCGTTGGAGGTCATCCTGACCACCCTGCACTCGGGCGGCAAGTTCGGCGGCAAGGCCTACGCCACCTCCGGCGGGCTGCACGGCGTCGGCAGTTCCGTGGTCAACGCCCTGTCGGACGAGATGGAGGTCGAGGTCGCGCGTGACCGCGTGCTGTGGCGGCAGCGCTACGGGCGCGGCAAGCCGGTGACCAAGCTTCTCAACGCCGGGCCGACGCAGAACCGGCGGGGCACGACCATCCGCTTCCACCCGGACCCCGAGATTTTCGGGCCGCTGGCCTTCATCCCGGCCCGGCTTTACCGGCTGTGCCGGTCGAAGGCCTACCTGTTCCGCGGCGTGCGGATCCGCTGGACGTGCGACCCGCGCCTGCTGCCAGGCGCTGCCGACGTGCCGGCGGAGGCGCTGCTGCACTTCCCTGGCGGCCTGCGCGACAGCCTGCAGGAAGACATTGGCGACCTGCCCCGCGCCGTCCCGG
Source organism: Rhodospirillales bacterium (assembly GCA_903644035.1). Classification (GTDB taxonomy): domain Bacteria; phylum Pseudomonadota; class Alphaproteobacteria; order Acetobacterales; family Acetobacteraceae; genus CAHJXG01. Next base: position 7,582 of record CAHJXG010000602.1, on the reverse strand, counting down.
AGCCATGGGCCGGCGACGCCGACCTGCCGGCGGCCGCCAACGGCCAGACCGGCGGCCGGGTCGAGTGGGCGGTGGCGTGGCTTGAGAACGCCGATGGCTTCCTGCACTCCTACTGCAACACCGTTCCCACGGCCCAGGGTGGCACGCATGAGGCCGGGTTCCGCGCGGCGCTGCTGAAGGGCCTGCGCGCCTGGGGCGAGCAGCGCGGCAACCGCCGGGTCGCCCAGGTGACGGCAGAAGACCTGCTGGGCCAGATGGCCGGCAAGCTGTCGGCCTTCGTGCGCGACCCGCAGTTTCAGGGCCAGACCAAGGAGAAGCTGACCAGCCCCGAGGCCGCCCGCCTGGTGGAGACGGCGCTGCGCGACCGCTTCGACCACTGGCTGGCCGGCAACCCGGCCCAGGCCGACAGCCTGCTCACCTTCGTCATCGAACGTGCCGAGGACCGCCTGCGCCGCCGCGAGGTCAAGGATGTCAGCCGCAAGACCGCGACCCGGCGCCTGCGCCTGCCCGGCAAGCTCGCGGACTGCACACTGGAAAACCGGGACGACACGGAAATCTTCCTGGTGGAGGGTGACAGCGCCGGCGGCTCCGCCAAGCAGGCGCGCAACCGCAACACCCAGGCGGTGCTGCCGCTGCGGGGCAAGATCCTGAACGTCGCCAGCGCCAGCGCCGACAAGCTGCGGCAGAACCAGGAGTTGAAGGACCTGATCGAGGCGCTGGGCTGCGGCGTCGGCGACCGGTTCGACCGGGGCAAGCTGCGCTACGGCCGGGTCATCATCATGACGGACGCCGACGTGGACGGGGCGCACATCGCGTCCCTGCTGATGACGTTCTTCTACCGGGAGCTGCCGGACCTGGTGCAGCACGGGCACATCTACCTGGCGCAGCCGCCGCTCTATCGCCTGACCCAGGGCGCCAAGTCGATCTATGCGATGGACGACGCCGACAAGGACCGGCAGATGAAGCGCGGCTTCAAGGCCGGCAGCAAAGTGGAGGTGAGCCGCTTCAAGGGCTTGGGCGAGATGCCCGCCATGGCGCTCAAGGAGACCACCATGAACCCGGCGAAGCGCACCCTGCTCAAGATCGTGGCGCTGCCAGAAAATCGCCACGTCACGAGCACCCTGGTCGAGAGCCTGATGGGCCGCCGGCCGGAGCTGCGCTACCAGTTCATCCAGGACCGCGCCCGCACGGTCGAGGATGTCGACGTCTGACGGGCCGCTGCCGCGAGCGGGGCGACGGGGGCGCTGCGCCGTCAGCGGCGCCCCGCCCCCTCAAAGCCCGGCTTGCGTCACGAACTTGATGTTGAGGTAGCCCTCGATCGCCTCCATCCCGCCCTCGCTGCCGTAGCCGCTGTCCTTGACGCCACCGAACGGCACCTCTGGCAGTGCCAGCCCGATGTGGTTGATCGTCACCATCCCGGCCTCCAGCGCCGCGCCGATGGAGGCGGCGGTCTTGGCCGATCGGGTGAACGCATAGCTCGCCAGCCCGAACGGCAGCCGGTTCGCCTCCGCCACCACGTCCTCCATCCCTGAGAAAGGCGCCACGAGGGCAAGCGGCCCGAACGGCTCCTCGTTCATCACCCGCATCTCGGGCGTGACCCCCGTCAGCACCGTCGGCTCGAAGAAGTTGCCCTTGTTGCCGATGCGCTTGCCGCCGGTGCGCACCTCGGCGCCCTTCTGCACGGCGTCGGCGATGAAGCCCTCCATCGCCTGCACCCGGCGCGGGTTGGCGAGCGGCCCCATCTGCGTGCCCTCCGCCAGGCCGTCGCCCACCTTGAGCGCGCCCGCCGCCGCGGTGAAGCCCTCGACGAACTGGTCGAACACGCTGTCCTGCACCAGGAAGCGCGTGGGACTCACGCAGACCTGCCCGGCGTTGCGGAACTTCGCCGCCGCGAGCTGCTTGGTGGCCGCCGCCACGTCCGCGTCGTCGAACACGATGGCCGGGGCATGGCCGCCAAGCTCCATCGTCACCCGCTTCATGTGCGCGCCGGCCAGCGCGGACAGCTGCTTGCCGACCGCGGTGGACCCGGTGAACGAAATCTTGCGGATCACGGGGTGCGGGATGAGGTAGCCGGAGATCTCTGCCGGCACCCCGAACACCAGCTGCACCACGCCCGGCGGCAGCCCGGCGTCCACGTAGCACTGCACCAGGGCCGCGAGCGAGGCCGGCGTCTCCTCCGGCCCCTTCACGATCACCGAGCAGCCCGCCGCGAGCGAGATCGCGATCTTGCGGTTGGCCTGGTTGATCGGGAAGTTCCACGGCGTGAACGCCGCCACAGGCCCGACCGGCTCCCGCAGCGAAAGCTGGTAGATGCCCTCTGCCCGTGCCGGGATCACCCGGCCGTAGGTGCGGCGCGCCTCCTCGGCGAACCAATCGATGATGTCGGCGCCGGCCACCGTCTCCATCCGGGCCTCCGCGAGCGGCTTGCCCTGCTCCATCGTCATCAGCGGCGCGATGGCGTCGGCGCGGCTGCGCAGCAGGTCGGCGGCGCGGCGCATGATCTTCGACCGGTCATAGGCCGACATGCGGCGCCACACGGCGAAGCCGCGCTCGGTGGCCGCCAGCGCCCGGTCGAGGTCGGCCCGCTCCGCGTGCGCGACGGTGCCGTTCTCCTCTCCGCTCGCCGGGTTCATCACCGCAAGCGTCTTGCCGGACGCGGCGCCGGTCCAGGCCCCGTCGATGTGCAGCAGCACGTCTGGATAGTCCATGTTCGCCTCCCCGATTGTTCGCCCGACTATGCGCCACAATCACAAGCCAGCCAAAGGCGGCCCCGCGCTCCTTGGTTCCCCGGCATCAAAGGGCATATCCGAGGCATGCTCGACACGATTGGCCCGCCTATGCCCGCGCTGAACCCCTGTGTCACCGGCGTGGAGGCGCCGCCGATCCCGGCCGCGCATGGTTGGGCTGCGCGCTACGACGGGTCGTGCGGCCCGATGCTCGACCTGTGCCAGGCCGTGCCGGGCTACCCGCCGCACCCGCAGATCCTGGAACACCTCGCCGCCGCGGCCGGCGACCCGGCATCGGCGAAATACGGCCTGATCAACGGCGACGCCGCGTTGCGGGAGGCCTATGCCGCGCAGGTGTCGGGCACCTACGGCGGAACAATCCGACCGGATCAGGTCGCGATCACTGCCGGCTGCAACCAGGCGTTCTTCCTCGCCATGATGGCGGTCGCCCGCGCCGGCGACACGGTCCTGTTGCCGACGCCGTGGTTCTGGAACCATCAGCAGACCTGCGCAATGCTGGGGATCGCCCCGCGCGCCCTGCCCTGCCCCGCCGAGGCTGGCTTCGTGCCCGACCTGGACCAGGCGGAGGCGCTGCTTGACGCCAGCGTCCGCGCCATCGTGCTGATCACGCCCAACAACCCGACCGGCGCCGTCTACCTGCCCGCCGTGATCGAGGGCTTCGCCGCCCTCTGCCGGCGCCGCGGCGTCTGGCTCATCCTCGACGAGACCTATCGCGACTTCCTGCCGGAGGGCCAGGAGCGCGCGCATGGCCTGTTTGCCGACCCTTGCTGGGCCGACAGCGTCATCCAGCTCTACAGCTTCTCCAAGGCCTATTGCGTGCCGGGCCACCGTCTCGGGGCCGTCATCGCCGGGGCGGAGCTGGTGCAGCAGTTCATGAAGGTGCTGGACTGCATGCACATCTGCCCGCAGCGGGCCGGCCAGGCGGCGCTCCGCTGGGCCATCGACGCCCTGCCGGACTGGCGCGCCGCCAACCGCCGCACGATCAACGCCCGCGCCGCCGCCATGCGGCAAGCCCTCCAGCCCCTGCCCGGCTGGCGCCTGGAGTCGCTCGGCGCCTACTTCGCCTACGTGCGCCATCCCTTTCTCGACACGCCGTCCGCGCGGGTTGCCGAGGCGCTTGCGGTCGAGCATGGCGCCCTCTGCCTGCCTGGCAGCGCGTTCGGCCCCGGCCAGGAACAGCATTTGCGCATCGCTTTCGCCAGCGCGGACACGGACGCCATCCCGCAGGTGGCCGGGCGCCTGGCCGGCCTGCGTCGGATCGCCTGACCGTGAGCCGCGGGATGCGAAGATGGTGGGCGGTACAGGGATCGAACCTGTGACCCTCGCGATGTCAACACGATGCTCTACCGCTGAGCTAACCGCCCATCTGCCCAGCCTTTTAGATCAAACGGTCCCGATGGCGCAAGGCAGCCCACAAGCCATATGCGTCAGGCGCGTGACAGACGCGGCGGCTGCGGGTTGAATGGGATGATGGACACGCCAGTTGCGCCGCCCGCCCGGACGACGATGCCGCCCTACCGGATCGTCCGTCCGGCGCAGCAGACCGCCCCGCTGGTGTTCGCCTCGCCGCATTCGGGGCAGAACTACCTGCCGGAGTTCCAGCGTGCGGCGCGGCTCGACCCCGCCCGGCTGCGCCGCAGCGAGGACAGCTTCGTCGACGAGCTGTTCGGCCTCGCCCCCTCTCACGGCGCGCCGCTGATCGCCGCGACCTTCCCCCGCGCCTACTGCGACCCGAACCGAGAGGCGTGGGAGCTTGACCCCGCGATGTTCGACGACACGTTGCCGGGCTGGGTCAACACCACCAGCGCCCGCGTGGGCGCCGGGTTGGGGACGATCGCGCGCGTCGTCGCCTCCGGCGAGGCCATCTACCACGGCAAGCTGCGGTTCAGCGAGGCGGTCGAGCGCATCCATACCTGCTGGGAACCCTATCACCTCGGCCTGTCCGCGCTGATCGACGCGACGCGGCAGCAGTTCGGCGCGTGCCTGCTGATCGACTGCCACTCCATGCCGGGCCAGGGCTGCGGGCGCAACGCGTTGCCGGACACGCCGGACATCGTCCTGGGCGACGCCCACGGCACCGCCTGCTCCCCGCGCGTGACCCGGCGGGTCGAGGCCGTGCTGACCGGGTTCGGCTATCGCGTGCGCCGCAACGATCCCTATGCCGGCGGCTACGTGACCCGGCACTACGGCCGCCCGCGGGAGCATGTGCACGCCCTGCAGATCGAGATCGCGCGCGGCCTCTATATGGATGAGCTGCGCTTCGAGCGGGCCGCTGCGTTCGGCGCCGTCCAGCAGCATTTGGGCCAACTGGCCGCCGAGCTCGCGGCCTCCACGACGGAGTTGCTGGCGGGCTGATCCCCGTCGCCGGGCCGGTCGGCCAAGGGTCCCGCGTTCACCGATTGTTCATCGGATCGCGGCATCCTGCCGCCCATGCGCATGCTGATCCTCGCCGTCCTGCTTGCCATGCCGTCCTTCGCCCGGGCCGACCTGCCCGCCGCGCCGTTCGCGATGTGCCGCACCGCGATCGCGGCGGCGGAACGCCAGACCGGCGTCCCCGACCGCCTGATGCAGGCGATTGGCGTGGTGGAGAGCGGGCGCCGCGACCCCGGCGGCACGGTCTCGGCCTGGCCCTGGACCATCAATGCGGAGGGCGTCGGCTCCTTCTTCGCCAGCAAGGCGGAGGCGGTGGCGGCCGTCATTGCGTTGCGGGCGCGGGGCGTGCGCTCCATCGACGTGGGCTGCATGCAGGTCAATCTGATGTATCACGCCGATGCGTTCCCCTCGTTGGAGGAGGCGTTCGACCCCGGCGCCAACGCCCGCTACGCCGGACGCTTCCTGCAGAGCTTATGGGCGAAGACCGGCTCTTGGCCCGGCGCTGCGGCCGGATACCACTCGCTGACGCCCGAGATCGGCGCGGAGTATGGACGCAAGGTGGTGGCCCTGTGGACCAAGACGCCGCAGCCGTCCGAGGCGGAGGGCGCGGTCCGGCAGGCCGGGTTGCAGACCTGGGCGCCGAGCTACACCCCGCCGGCCGGCACGAGCTTCTCGGTCGGGGGCGGCGCCCGGATCATCCCGCTGCCCGCCTCCCTCCCGCCCGCGCAGGGCTTGGCCAGCGGCCATGGGCTTGACGCCTACCGTGCCGCGCCGACCCGGCTTGCCTCGCGGATGCTGCCGGGGCGGCTCAACACGAATTCATGAGGAGCGTCGCCCCGGACCGCAGCACGGGTCGCAGGCTTGGAATTGCTGGCGCAAACCGGCGCGGTGCTTGCATAATGCGGTGACAAGCAACAAGCCAGGTGTCCATGCCGTCAACCCGTCAGATGCTTGCTGCCGCCATGCTGCTGATCGCCCTGCGGCCGGACGCGCCTGCACATGCTCAATCGGCGGGCAGCGCCGGCGTGCCTGTCACGGTCGTTTCGCCGGTTCGGGAGGACGTGCCGGTGCTGGCCCGTGCCATCGGGACCGTGCAGGCGTTCCAGTCCGTCGTGGTGCGTGCCCGGGTGGATGGAACCCTGGACAAGGTGCTGTTCACCGAAGGCCAGCAGGTGCGGACCGGCGACCTGCTGGCCCAGCTCGATCCCCGGCCCTACCAGGCGGCGCTGGACCAGGCCATCGCGAAACGGGCGGCGAACGCGGCGCTGCTGGCCAACGCCCGCAGCGAATTGGTTCGCTACACCGACCTGGCGCAAAGCCAGGCCGCGTCCCGCCAGCGGCTCGAGTTGCAGCGCGCCAACGTCGCCCAGGCCGAAGCCAACGTCCAAGGCGACGCCGCCTCGATCAGCGCCGCGGAGCTTAACCTCAGCTTCACGGGGATCACCGCCCCGCTGGAAGGCCGTGTCGGCCTGCGCCAGATCGACCCCGGCAACTACATCCGGGCCGCCGACCCGGCCAGCACCGGCATCGTCACCATCACCCAGATCCACCCGGTCGCCGCGATCTACACCCTGCCGCAGGACACGCTGCCGCAGCTGCAGCAGGCGATGCGCCAGGGCAAGCTGCAGGTGCTCGCCTATAGTGGGGACGACCGGACCAAGCTGAGCGAGGGCGAGCTGCTGACCATCGACAGCGCGATCGACGCCTCGACCGGCACGATCAAGCTGAAGGCGATGTTCGCGAACGGGGACGACAATCTCTGGCCCGGCCAGTTCGTGAACCTCCGCACCCGCCTTGAAACGCGGCGCGACGCCTTGACGCTGCCGTCAGCGGCGGTTCAGCGTGGACCCGAGGGGCTATACGTTTTCGTGGTGAAGCCGGACAACACGGCCGCCTTGCAACCTATCGAGGTGGGGCAAGATGACGGACATGTCGCGGTGATCGCCAAAGGGTTGAGCGGGGGCGAGAGGGTCGTATTGGCCGGGCAATCCCGGCTGTCTGTCGGCGCGTCGGTCGTGGCGACTGAGTCGAAGCCGGCGAGCTAGAGGATGGCCGCATCAGGTAAAGTCACCTGATCGGTGAACATGCTCGTTGGAACAGAGGTTAAGGCATGACCGGTGCATCGATCTGCATTGGTCATGCTCCAGGTCGGGCAAAGGGGTTTACGTCGTCATGAGCATCTCAAGCCCATTCATCCGACGACCGGTCGCGACCTCGTTGCTGATGGCCGCCATCCTGCTGATCGGCATCGCCGCCTATCCGCTGCTGCCGGTGGCGCCCCTGCCCCGCGTCGAGTTCCCGACCATCCAGGTCACCGCGAGCCTGCCCGGCGCCAGCCCGGAAACCATGGCCTCCACCGTGGCCCAGCCCCTGGAGCGGCAGTTCTCGCAGATCGCAGGCGTGGCGCAGATGACCTCGGTCAGCGTCGGCGGCTCGGCCCAGGTGGTGGTGCAGTTCGACCT
>CAHJXG010000601.1 GCA_903644035.1 Rhodospirillales bacterium | reverse complement strand
GCTCCAGGCCCGCCTGCCGCACCCCTGGCCCTTGGCGGCGGAGCGTGCGGACCGGGCCAAGCTGGACCACCTGCTGGGCCGGGACACTGTGCACCAGGGGGCAGCGCTGCTCGCGGACCTGCTGGCGCCCCCCGCGCTCTCGGCCGTGCTGGAGCGGCCGGGGCCGGTCCTCGTGCTGGACCAGGTGGTCGATCCCCGCAACGTCGGCGCCGTGCTGCGCAGCGCCGCGGCGTTCGGCGCCGCCTGCGTGATCACCCAGGACCGCAACGCGCCGGAGGAGACGGGGGTGCTGGCCAAGGCCGCCTCGGGCGCCTTGGAGCATATCCCGTTGCTGCGCGCCGTGAACCTGGCCCGCACCCTGGTGGCGCTGAAGGCCGCTGGGCTCTGGGTCATCGGGTTGGACAGCGGCGGCGCCCCGCTGCGCGGCACGCCCTTGGCGGAGCGGCGGGTTGCGCTGGTGCTGGGGGCCGAGGGGGCCGGCCTGCGCCGCCTGACCCGGGAAACCTGCGACGAGATCGCCGGCCTCGCCATGCCGGGCCTGATGGAAAGCCTGAACGTGTCGGCCGCCGCGACCGTGGCGCTCTACGAGTTGAGCCGGGTCACCTGATGAGCGGCGCGCCCGGCACGGCCCCGTTCGATGCGGAGCGTGCGGCCCATGCGCTGATCGCCGCACGGCGGACCCGGCGCGTGCTGGACCGCCTGCCGCCCGACGTCGCGCCTCGCGCGCTGGCCGAGGGAATCGCAGCCCAGGTCGCCGTCGCCCGCCTGTCCGGCGCCCAACCTCCCGCCGGGTTCAAGATCGACGCGACATCGCGGCGGATGCAGGAGTATCTGGGCCTGCCCGGGCCTCTGGCGGGCTTCGTCGGCGAGGCCGGGCTGCATGGCAGCGGCAGCACGCTCAGCGTCGCTTCGTTCCTGCACGTTGGCGTCGAGTGCGAGCTTGCCGTGGTCCTGGCCCGGGACCTCGCGCCCGGCCCGTGCAGCAACGCCCAGGCGGCCGCCGCGGTCGGCGAGGTGATGGCCGGCATCGAGGTGGTCGAGAACCGCTACGGGCCGCTCGACGCGCTCGGCACTCCGACGCTGGTCGCCGACCAGGTTTATCACGCTGCCGCAGTCCTGGGCGCGCCCTACCCAGGCTGGCGCGACCTCGACCTCCGCAGCCTGGCCGGCAGCGTGTCGGTGGACGGGCAGGAACATGGCGCCGGCAGCGGCGCCGACCTTTTGGGAGATCCGATCACCGCACTGGCCTGGCTTGCCTCGTCGGATGAGGTGGCGGCGTTCGGCGGCCTGCGCGCCGGACAGGTCGTGATGCTCGGCAGCATCTGCCCGCCGGTCTGGCTGGATGGCCCGGCGGAGATCACGGTGCAGTTTGCCCCGCTGCCAATCGTTACTTTGTCGCTCGTGTAGCTTAATAAGGATTGTTTTAACTTATATCGTCGAAGATGCGCCGCAATTGCAACCTGGAATTGCCGCCATGTCCGCCCTCGCTTTAAAGCGCCGCATTCGATGGACGACCCTCTCCGACGATCTGCAGCTCGCCTTGGCCGAGCAGGCGCTGCAACGCGCGGCCGAAACGATTGCTGGGCAGGCCGAGAGCCTGGCGACCGAGATGGAAGTGGGGTCGTTGACCGACCAAGGTGGCCCGGATGCCCTCCGCCTGCTGGCCGCAGTCATCCGCGCCACCAACGCGCAGAGCATGGACACGCGGCGGCACTGACGGGTCTGGATGACATCAAGTATGGGGAATGAGGACGCCTGCCGCCTGATCCGCCCATCGCCTTGACCTATCACTACCTTGGCACTTTTGGGTTGGGATTCGCGGCGCCAGATGCTGACCTGAGTAGCGGGTTGCGAGGCGGTTGTGGCTGATAGGTTGCATGGGCTGGACGGGTGGTTGGCCCCGTTCCTGGCGGTGATGGGGCGAAAAACGCGCCGGACCTGGGGGCCCTTAGTATCTGCAGGGCCTGCTCGGGCCGGGCGCGCGCAAAAGCGTGCAGCCGATGGCTGAGCGCCTCGGCCTTGGCGGCCACGACCAGCTGCAGCACTTCGTCGCAAGCACAGCCTGGGACGACGCCCCGCTGTGGACGGTGCTGGCCCAGGAAGCGGACTGGCTGGTGGGTGGCAAGGCCGCCTACCTCGTGATCGACGACACGGCGTTGCCCAAGAAGGGCACGCTGTCCGTGGGCGTGGCCCGCCAGTACTGCGGCCAGCTCGGCAAGCGGGCGAACTGCCAGTCGCTGGTGTCGCTCACCCTGGCGCAGGGCGAGGTGCCGGTGCCGGTGCCGGTCGGCTTGCGGCTGTTCCTGCCCGACGATTGGGCGGCTGATCCCCAACGCTGTGCCCATGCGGGCGTGCCTGAAGCGGACATGGTTGTGCGCGCCAAGGGCGAGATCGCGCTGGCCGAGTTGGACCGCGTGCGGACAGCGGGCGTGCGGTTCGGCTGCGTGCTGGCGGATGCAGCGAAACGCGAAGCGTTTGCGCGGGGTTACGGCACCAGTGCCGCATTTCGGCACGGCCTCGACGAACGGAGGCTGTTGTGGGCGGTCGGCATTGCCCGCAACCAGAAGTCTATAGCAAGGGCGTGCAACTCGTCCCGCCCACGGGCCGTGCACGCAAGCTCGTGCCGGATCAAGAGTCGCAGGCCGCTGAGGATGTGCTGGCCGCGCTGCCCTGGCGTCCCGTGATCTGGCGCGGCAGCACAAAGGGCAAGCTCCAGGCCCGGTTCGCCATTGCCCGGGTCCGCGTGGCGGACGGTGCGGTGTGGGGCAACAATCGGCACCTGCCGGGCAAAGAGGCATGGCTGGTGGGCGAGTGGCGCAGCTCAGGTGAGCGTAAGTATTAACCTGTCCAACCTATCCCCCCGCACCTCCGTGCGGGCGCTGGCAGCTGCCATCAAGGCGCGCCGGGTGTGCGAGCAGGCGCATCAGCAGCTCAAGGGCGAGCTGGGCCTGGGGCACTTCGAGGGCCGTTCCTGGACGGGGCTGCATCGGCACGCGCTGATGTGCTGCATCGCCTACGCCCTTCTGCAACACCTGCGCCTCGCCGAGCACCGTCGGACGGGGCCGGGAAAAATGCCCCCCACGTTCCGGGACCGCCACCATCGCCCAGCCTGCCCGCCGTGCGCCAAGCTATCATGGGCCAGCTGCTCGCCCAGCTCACCCGACCCGTCCAATGCCCTTGCTGCCCGCATCAGTTCCAACCGCCGCCTGACACGAAAGTGCCAAGGTAGTGCTAGAGGCTGTTATGGGCTGATCGGGGCGGAGTTCCCGGCTTTGGAGCATGATGACTGCCCGCAGGCCGCATCCGTCCGATGTGTCTGACGATGAGTGGGGGCTTGTTGCGCCGTATCTGACCTTGTTGCGCGAAAGTGCCGGAGCAACGCGGCCATCCCATGCGGGAGGTGTTCAACAGGCTGCGCCACTTGGTGCGTTACGGCGTTGCCTGGCGCGCCATGACCCAACTGCTCTGCAGATGCGAAGCCGCCGGCGCCTACCGTCCCCTTATCTCCCTTTGCTGGCAATTGGTCGCGGACGCGCTACATGTGATATGTGCTGCGCTAAATGCATTTGCATCGCCGAGATGCATCCCTGAGAGGTACGTAGATGGCTACCGTCGTGCTCAATCGCCGTATGCTCATCGTTGCTGGCAGCGCCGTGTTAGCAAATGGAATGTCTGGGCTCTCGTTGTCTGCCCGCGCGCAGGGTCTCGCACCGACTGATTCGATGGCAGGCGGGTCGAACAACTATCGCAAGGGCGCGCCGACCGTGGATCGAATCGGTAAGGGCGGGTTCTGGATGACGGGCACCGTGCGTCGCGCCGGCGACGGGGCTCCGCTTGCCGGGCAGCGCGTTCAAATTTGGGCGCACACGACCGAAGGGCAGGAGCATGAACCGCAGAGCCACGGAGCCACCCTCACCGACAAGAATGGGGCGTTCCGTCTTGACATGCCGCAGATCGTTCCCGTCTTCGGCCAACCGCATGCTCACCTCGCCTACGACAGCGGCGAATTCAAAACCGTCTTCTTGCGTCCCGTGATGCGCAGCGCAAAAGAGACCAGCCTAGAGGCGCATTTTGTCCTTCAGACAGCCTGATCACATTGACAGCTAAAGGATGAGATCGGCCCGGGCGCCTCTGATCTGGGCCACCCTTGCAGCGGTTGTTGGCGTGCCTCTTGCTGCTGCAGCGGTAAGCCCGTTGCTCGCATGGCGCGGCCCCGTCTACATACTGGCCGGATTTGCAGGAATTGTGGGACTGAGCCTCGTGCTCGTTCAGCCTCTGCTGATTGGCGGCTACTTGCCGGGACTGCCAGCCATTCGTGGGCGGCGCGCCCACCGCTGGATCGGAGGCGCACTGGTCATGGCGGTGATGATCCACGTCGGGGGCCTTTGGATCACCAGCCCGCCCGACATGGTTGACGCCCTTCTGTTCGCATCGCCGACGCCGTTCTCGCCCTTCGGTGTGATCGCGATGTGGGCTATCTTCGCCGTCGCGCTTTTGGCTGCGCTCCGCCGGCGGTTGGGACTTCGGCCGCGAACATGGCGCATCGCTCACATGGTCCTCGCAGTGGTCATCGTCGCAGGGGGGATCGTCCACGCCATGCTGATCGAGGGGACGATGGAGACGGTGTCGAAGGCCGTCCTTTGCGCGCTGGTTCTCGCGGCGACCATGAAGGTCATGGCTGACCTACGAGTGTGGAGACGGCGAGCAACGTCGCGCTCGGAGATACCGCAATCCTGACCAACGTAGATGACGCGGATGCCGGCCTTCGCGACGCAGCCTCTGCTTGGGATTGACCCGCTTTAGTGGTTCTCCCGCACTTTGCGTGGATCATGCCGCCATTAGAACGCGCCGTCGCAGCAGGTCGAAGCTGGCCCGGCCGTAGCTTTGCCGCTT
>CAHJXG010000600.1 GCA_903644035.1 Rhodospirillales bacterium | reverse complement strand
CCACGCAGGCCTGCACGCCGATGCTTGAGCGCGTGGCGGTGGCGGCGCCGCCGGCGGCCGCGCGCCGCCGCGTCACGCTGACCGAATTGCTGGCCCGGCACGGCGCGGTCATCGCGCTGGCGGTGCTGCTGCTGGTGGCGCTGGTGGCGACGCCGAATTTCCTGTCGCTGCGCACGCTGAACGTGAACCTCACGCAGGTCGCGGGCATCGTCATCGTGGCGCTCGGCATGACGCTGGTGGTGGCGACGGGGGGCATCGACCTCTCGGTCGGCTCGCTGATGGCGATTGCGGGCGCCTTGGCGCCGATGCTGTTCCTGGGTCAGCTTGTGCCGCTGCCCGCGCCTTGGGTGGGGGTGGCGTTGGCGCTCACGGTGCCGCTGCTGGTGACGGGGGCGCTCGGCTGGTTCAACGGCCTGCTGGTCACGCGCTACCGCATCCAGCCCATCGTCGCGACCCTGGTGCTGCTGATCGCCGGGCGCGGCATCGCCCAGGTCATCACCAACGGCAACCTGCAGGCGTTCCGCAACCCGGCGTTCCAGGTGATCGGGCTGGGTCGGCTGCTGGGCCTGCCGGTGCAGGTGTGGCTGATGGCGGCGCTGGTGCTTCTGTTCGCGTGGGTGATGCGCCGGACGCTGTTCGGGCGGCAGGTGCTGGCGGTGGGCGGCAACGAGCGTGCGGCGCGGCTCGCCGGCGTGCCGGTGTCGCGGGTGAAGCGCCGGGTCTATGTCATCAGCGGGCTGTGCGCGGGGGTCGCGGGCCTCGTGGTGATCGCGATCAACTCGGCGTCCGACGCCAACCTGGTGGGGCTGGGGATGGAACTTGACGCCATCGCCGCCGTCGCGGTGGGCGGCACGGCGCTGTCCGGCGGGCGGGCGCGGATCGGCGGCACGCTGGTGGGCGCGCTGGTGATCCAGATGGTGCGCTACATCCTGCTGGCGCTCGGCGTGCCGGACGCGGCGGCGCTGGTGGCGAAGGCGGGGCTGATCATCGGCGCGGTGTGGCTGCAGCGGCAGGGCCGGGCGGGATGAGGGCGCTTGGGATACGGGCGCTGCCGCTGGCCGGGCGATACGGCGTGGTGGCGGCGCTGGCGCTGCTGGTGCTGTTCGGGGCGGCGCGCTACGACTATTTCCTGGGCGCGTTCAACGTCCTGAGCTTCCTCCGCTACAACTCGATGTTCGCGCTGGTGTCGCTCGGCATGGCGTTCGTCATCATGTCGGGCGGCATCGACCTCTCGGTGGGCGCGGTGGCGGCGCTGGGCAGCGTGGCGTCGGCCCTGGCCTCGGAGCTTGGATGGGGGCCGGGGCTGCTGGCGGGCCTGGGCGCGGGCGTGCTGGCCGGGCTGCTCAACGGGGCGCTGGTGGTGCGGATGCGGATCGCGCCGTTCATCGCGACGCTCGCGACCATGCTGGCCGCCAACGGCTGCGCGCTGCTGCTGGCCCGCAACGAGAGCGTGTCCGTGAGCTATGAGACCGGCTTCACCGAGATCGGCCAGGGCGACCTGCTGGGCCTGCCGGTGCCGGCCTGGATCGCGCTGGCCGCCTACGTGGCCGGGTCGGTGGCGCTGAACTTCGCGGGCCTCGGCCGGACGGTGCTGGCCACCGGCGGCGGGGAGGATGCGGCCCGGCTCATGGGGCTGCCGGTGGATCGGGCGAAGTGGACGGTGTATGCGGCGAGCGGCGCGCTGGCGGGCATGGCCGGCGTCATCCTGGCGGCGCAGTTCGGCGCGGGCCAGCCCATCGAGGGCGTGGGGTGGGAGCTGTTCGCCATCGCCGCCGTCGTGGTGGGCGGCACGCTGCTGACCGGCGGCGAGGGATCGGTCGGCACCACGCTGGCCGGGGCGCTGCTGCTCGGGCTGATCTTCAACATCCTCAACTTCGAGAACGGGCGCGGCTGGATCAGCCTTTCCGCCTATTGGCAGTCGGTGATCCGCGGCCTGTTCCTGCTTGCGGTGGTGGTCATGCAGGCCAAGCTGACCGGTCCCGCCACGCCGCGGGACACGTAGGGCCGCAGCAAGCGCCCTCATCGTTTCGTAGACAATTTGATGCATTGTGCTATAAGGCGCGCGATGTTTCATACTGCGTAACGATGGAATGCACGAGAGGTCCGCGTTCCGGCCATGGGGCTGAACCTCAAGGGCCGGGGTGGCGGCCTTAATAGGCTGGCGCGGCGTCGGCACGTTGCCGGCGATCATGCGTTCTGAAGGCTTGGCTTCGATGGCGTCATTTCAGGATCAGTCATGTTAGGCACGGCAGGCCGCCATGGATCGTGGCAACAACCATCCTCAGTCGGCGCAAAGGGGACCTGCCGCGGTTCGCTGAGCGGGCGTTGCGCCGTGGCCGCGGCATGAGCGTCCCCCACGTCGCGAACACTCCGGGAGGCACCCCTCGCACGCGATACCTGCTGTACGCCCTCATCTGCCTGATTGCATTCGTCTCGGTCGATACGTTCAACACGCAGCTCACCGGGGTGACCGACGATCAGATGGTCCAGCAGGGTGGGGATACCCGTTGGCAGATGGCGTCGATCGGCCTCTGGATCACGCTGCTGACGGCGTCGTTCCTGCCGGGCCTGTCGCTGTCCCGCCCGATGACCAAGGGGCTGGTGTGGCCGGCGCTGCTGCTGGCCTGGGTGGTCGTCTCGCCGCTCTGGAGCGACGACCCGGCGAATGGCGTGGTAAAGGCGCTGGTGTACCTGCTCACCTCGCTGGCAGCCTGGCGCATGGCGTCGGTCGTGACGACCCAGGAGATGCTGGGCTGCACATTCTACACCATCCTGGTGCTCCTGGCCTTGTCCCTGCTCCTGGCGGTCGCGGTGCCGGAGGTCGGGCTGCTGCGGAATGACTGGCAGCACGAAGGCCAATGGAAGGGCATATTCTCCACCAAGCAGGGCCTGGGAACGGTTTCGGCGTTGTTCCTTGTCCTGGCGTTCCTCCGCTTGTCGCACCGGCGGACCGTTTTCAACGTGGCAAGCTGCGCCCTCGGGCTGATCTGCCTGCTCGGGTCCGGCTCCCGCGGCGGCGGCGCGATGGCGGTGGTGGCGGTGGCAGGCCTGATCGCGGTCCGCGGCTCGCCGAGGTTCGCCTCGCTGGTCACCGGCATCCCTCTGGTGAGCCTGTTCCTGGGCACGATGGCGGTTGCCTACTTCGCCATCACCGGCAACTCCTCGATCCAGGTCTTCGGCTCCGACATCAACCTGACGGAGCGCACGTTCATCTGGCAATACGCCTTGGGCCTCTGGGCTGACCGCCCGTATCTCGGGTTTGGCCTGAACGGGTTCTGGACGAGCGAGAACGTCCTCTGGCGCTACCTCAGCTTGCATGGCTGGGTGCTGGACAACTATCACAGTGGCTACCTTGCCATCGCTGTCGAGACCGGGCTGATTGGTCTCGCTTTGTTTGGCGCCGTCACGCTCAACCTGGTGCCGCGGCTCAGGTTCCTGCTGCTGAATGCGAAGTCGAACCGGTTGAGCCTGGAGATGACGGTTGGTATTGCCATCATGTTCTTTACGATCAACCTGACTGAGACCTACTTTCTTCGCTCGACCAATTTCATGGCGGTGCTTTTCAGCTTTCTGATCGTCAAGACCCTCGCCGTTCCGGAGCCGTCCGGGGTGCGGGCACCAACCGAGGGCCAGGTGCGACCGAGACTCGCCCCTGCCAAGGCACGGGCCGTGGTCGGGTGATCGCCCGGCGACGCGTTCTGGCGAGGCTCGCCCTCGCCGCAGCCTTGGCCCTGGGCGGCGCTGGGAGTTCCGGAGCGGCCGGCACCTTCCAACCGGCCGGCCGTGGCGGCAGCCTGTTGCCGCGGGGATGGCTGAGCACGCGCGGCAGCCAGATCGTCGATGCGCAGGGCAACGTGGTCCGCATCGCCTCCATTGGCTGGTACGGCACTGACGGGCCGGCCGGCTACGCCCTGCAGGGCCTATGGACCGTCAGCTATCGCGCCATATGCGACAGCATCGTTGCCGCCGGGTTCAACACCGTCCGCATTCCCTGGTCGGACGTGAACCTCGACGTGCAGCCGCGGAACATCCGGGAGAGCGGCACGGTCGACTTCAAGGCCAACAGCCAGCTTGTCGGCCTGACCACCTGGGAGATCTTCAAGGAGATCGTGGAGTATGCAGGGCAGATCGGCCTCAAGATGATCTTCGACCATCACACGAACGACGGCGGCGGCGGGCAGCAGCCGAATGGGCTGTGGTTCGACCTGGGACCGGGTTCAGACGGCACGGACGGCGCCGGGAATCGCGGCACCGTCACCGCGGCGAGGTTCAAGGCGAACTGGCTGCGCTTTGCCCGGCAGTATGCCGGCAACCCCACCGTGATCGGCTTCGATCTCCACAACGAGCCGCATACCGGCAACTGGGGCCAGGGCGGGCCGACGGACATCCGGGCGATGTTCATGGACGTGGGCAACGCGATCGGGGCGGTGAACCCCGACGTGCTGATCATCTGTGAGGGCTTGCAGAGGTATCGCGGCGAGGCGCCTGAAGGCGACCTGCGTCCTGTCCTGTCCAAGCCGGTGGTGCTCCGCGTGCCGAACAAGCTGGTTTACTCTGTACACTCCTACCCTTTCGAGATCAGCGACGTCAGGCCGGACAGCGGCCCGGCGGCCGTGGCGCGCTATGAGGCAGGCTGGGGCTTCGTCGCCCGCCAGAACCTGGCCCCGGTCTGGATCGGCGAACTCGGCGCCAGCAATCCCGGCCCGGGCGGCAGCGCCCATGCCTGGGCAACGACCCTGCTGGACTACATGAACGGCTTCCAGCCGCCGCTCTCCGGTTCCTGGTGGAACATCGGCACCGAGGATGCAGGAGCCAACCCGAACGGATTGCAAACGGCGTGGGGCGTCGGCAACTACCGTCCAGAACAGTTATACGCCACCGACAAGCTGCTGTTCCGCCCCTGATCCCGGTGGGTATGTCTTCAGCCACGCGCTGGGACGATGACCGAGATGTGCTGGGTTGACGCGCTCAGCAGGGTGGCCGCATCGAAGAGGTATTCGGCTGAATCAAAGCGTTCGCCGGGCTGCGCCAGACCGAACACCACGGGCGAGAGCGAACGGCTCGAGCTTTGACCTTGCCGCTACCACTTACAATTTGATCCGTCTGCCTCTCATGACGGTGTGTAAACAATCTCATGTCAACCTCTCCCTTATCAAGGGAGTGCTCAACCAAGCCGACGTTAAGCTTTCTTCAGCGACCTGTCAGACCGTTCCCGCAGCGGTCAGGTACCCGGCTTTGAGCCGGTCATGCTTGACGCCCAGACGGGATAGCGGCAGTTCCGCGACGTGGTGAAGCCATCTTAACGAGAGCAAAACAGAAGCGCTGCTATCACCGATGAAATTGGTGGGCCCGGTGGGACTCGAACCCACGACCACAAGATTAAAAGTCCCGTGCTCTACCAACTGAGCTACAGGCCCATAGTACCGCCGTGACCCGTGGCGCCGGGTCACGGCGCATTCCTATTACGGTTTGGCGTCGGCCGCCACCTGTACGCGAACGATCTTGTCCGGGTTGGACACCTGACCACCTCCGCCGCTGCCGCGCTTGATCTTGTCCACGACATCCATACCCTGCACGACCTGGCCCCAGATCGTGTACTGGCCGTCCAGATGCGGCGCCGGGGCGAACATGATGTAGAACTGGCTGTTGGCGCTGTTGGGATCGCCGGTGCGGGCCGCGCCGACGGTGCCGCGCAGGAAATGCGCGTCGCGGCTGAACTCG
Organism: Rhodospirillales bacterium; assembly: GCA_903644035.1. Lineage (GTDB taxonomy): Bacteria > Pseudomonadota > Alphaproteobacteria > Acetobacterales > Acetobacteraceae > CAHJXG01. The sequence goes on along the minus strand of CAHJXG010000600.1, from coordinate 10,158 downwards.
GCCGGCAGGTTGCCCATGTCGCTGCCGCCGGTGCCGGTGCCGGTCGGGTCGCCGCCCTGGGCCATGAAGCCCTCGATGACCCGGTGGAACACCGTGCCGTCGTAAAACCCTTTGCGCGCCAAGGCCTTGACCCGCTCGACGTGCTTCGGCGCCAGATCCGGGCGCAGGCGAATGACCACCCGGCCATCCTTCAGGTCCATATACAGCGTGTTCTCAAGATCGGCGGCCGGCTGCTGGGCCGATACGTCCTCAGACATCAATGTTCCAATCGCGATTGTTGCAAGCAAGTGCCGGCGGCGCATGGCATTCTCCGTTGATGATCCCACCCGTCCCCGTCAAGCCGGACGCACCCGCGCCAGCGTCCGCTCCAAGGTCAGGCTTGGCACGAAGCTGGACACGTCGCCACCCAGCCGGGCGATCTCCTTGACAAAGCGGGACGAGATAAACTGGTGCCGCTCGCTCGCCATGAGGAACACCGTTTCCACCTCATGGTCCAGCCGGTAGTTCATCCCGGCCATCTGAAACTCATAGTCGAAATCCGAGACCGCACGCAGCCCCCGCACGATCACGCCCGCGTTGACGCGGTGGGCGAGGTCGATCAGCAGGCAGTTGAAGCTGATCACCTCGATCTCGGTGCCGGTCCGCGCGGCGATGGCGTCGGTCTCGGCGCGCACTAGCTCGACGCGCTCCTCCAACGGGAACAGCGGCGACTTGCCGACGTTCTCCGCCACACCGATGACCAGACGATGCACCACCCGGGCGGCACGGGCGATGATGTCGGTGTGGCCGTTGGTCACCGGGTCGAAGGTGCCGGGATACAGGCCGACATGCTGCACCGGGCCGCGGACCGGATCGGGGCGCGGATCAGGCATCGGGCGGCTCCGGCGTTCCGGCATCCTCGGACACGGCGTCCCCGGAACTCACGTCGTCGGCTTGCGTGCCCGGCACCTCGACCACCGGGAACACGCTGGTCACGTGCTCTGTGTCGCCCAGGCGGAACATCCGCACGCCCATGCTGGCGCGGCCGGTCACGCGGACCTGGTCGGCCGGCACGCGGATCAGGCGTCCCTCATCCGTCACCAGCATCACGTCGTCGCCGGGCCGGACCGGGAAGCTCGCGGCCACCGCCGTGCCGTTGCGCGGCGAGAGCTTGATGTTGCTGATCCCCTGCCCGCCGCGCCGGGTCACGCGATACTCGGAGGCGGGCGTGCGCTTGCCGAAACCGGCGTTCGTCACGGTGAGCAGGATCTCCCCGGCATCCGCGATCTCGGCCACGGCCGCGGGGGACAGCACCGGCTCCACCTCGTCCAGCACGTCCTCGACCTCCGCCCCCTCGTCATCCGGCTCGGCCGCCGCCTCATCGGGATCGTCGGTTTCGACGTGGCGGAGCACGGACAGGCTGATGACCTCATCCCCCGTCGCCCGGCGGATGCCGCGCACGCCCGAGCTGTCGCGCCCGCTGAACACGCGCAGGTTGCCGTCCCGGATCTGGAACCGCAGGCAGCGGCCGGCCCGCGTCGCCAGGAACACGTCATCGCCGTCGCGGCACGTGGCCACGCCGATCAGCCGGTCGCCCTCGTCGAGCTTCATGGCGATGAGCCCGCTCGCCCGGACATTGCGGAAATCGGACAGCTTGTTGCGCCGCACGTTGCCGCTGGCGGTCGCGAACACGAGGTGCAGGCTCTCCCACAAATCCTCGTCCTGCGGCAGCGGCAGCACGGTGGTGATGCCATCCGTGCCGAGTTCCGGCAGCATATTCACCAGCGCACGACCCTTGGCGGTCGGGCTGGCCTCCGGCAGGCGCCAGACCTTCTCGCGGAACGCCTTGCCGCCGCTGCTGAAGAACAGCACCCATTGGTGGGTGTGGGCGTTGAAGCTGCGGGTGACGATGTCGTCGCCGCGGGTGCCGGCCGCGGTCCGGCCGCGCCCGCCGCGGTTCTGCTGGCGGAAGATCTCCAGCGCCGTGCGCTTGATGAAGCCGTCCCGAGTGATGGTGACCACCATCTGGCCCGGCTCGATCAGGCTCTCGTCGTCCTGATCCACGGCGGCATCGACGATGGCCGTCATGCGGGGGCTGTCGATCTCGGCCCGCGCGGCCAGCAGCTCCTCGCGCATGACCTCGAGGCGCCGTGGCCGGCTGTCCAGGATGTCCAGCAGGTCGCCGATCCGCGTCGCGACCTCGGTCAGCTCGGCCTGGATCTTGTCGCGCTCCAACCCGGTCAGCCGGGCCAGGCGCAGCTCCAAGATGCCGCGGGCCTGCGCGTCCGTCAGGCGCACGGCGTCGTCCACGATCTGGTTGCCGCTGTCGTCGATCAGCGCCAGCAGCGCCGACACGTCGCCCGCGGGCCAGGCGCGGTCCATCATGGTGGCGCGCGCCGTGGCGGCGTCGGGGCTTTCGCGGATCACCCGGATCATCGCGTCGATGTTGGCGACCGCGATGGCGAGCCCGACCAGCAGATGCGCGCGCTCCCGCGCCTTGTTCAGCTCAAACCGGCTGCGGCGCAGGATCACGTCCTCGCGGAAGGCAAGGAACACCTCCAGCGCGTCCTTGAGGCCCATCAGCCGCGGCCGCCCGGCGTCCAGCGCCAGCATGTTGACGCCGAAGCTCGTCTGCAGCTGGGTGAAGCGGTAGAGCTGGTTCAGCACCACCTCGGCCGTCGCCTCCCGGCGCAGTTCGATGACGATCCTCATGCCGTCGCGGTCGCTCTCGTCGCGCAGGTCGGTGATGCCCTCGACCGCCTTGGCGCGCACCAGCTCGGCGATGCGCTCCAAGAGGGTGGCCTTGTTCACCTGGTAGGGGATCTCGGTGACGATGATGGCCTGGCGGTTGCCTTTCATGTCCTCGATGGCCGCCTTGGCGCGCACGACGACGCTGCCGCGCCCGGTCTCAAACGCGCTGCGGATGCCGGCGCGGCCGAGAATCAGCCCGCCGGTCGGGAAGTCCGGGCCGGGCACGATGCGCATCAGCTCCTCAAGCGTCGTCGCCGGCTCGGCGATCAGGGCCAGGGCGGCGTCGATGATCTCGCTTGGGTTGTGCGGCGGGATGTTGGTCGCCATGCCGACGGCGATGCCGTTGGCGCCGTTGATGAGCAGCACCGGGTAGCTCGCGGGCAGCACCCGCGGCTCCAGGTTGCTCTCGTCGTAGGTGGGTGTGAAATCGACGGTGTCCTTGTCGATGTCGAGCAGGATGAAGTTGGACGCGCGGGACAGCCGCGACTCGGTGTAGCGCATCGCCGCCGGGGGATCGCCATCGACGCTGCCGAAGTTGCCCTGGCCATCGATCAGCGGCACGCGCATGGAGAAGGTCTGCGCCATGCGGACCAGCGCGTCGTAGATCGAGGCGTCGCCATGCGGATGGTAGTTGCCCATCACCACGCCGACCGTCTGGGCGGACTTGCGATACGGCTTGTCCGACGTGTAGCCGGCCTGCTGCATGGCATACAGGATGCGGCGGTGCACCGGCTTCAGCCCGTCGCGCGCATCGGGCAGCGCGCGGCTGACGATGACGGACATGGCGTAGTCGAGGTACGACCGCCGCATCTCGTCCTCAAGCGTCACCTGGGGCGCGCCGGAGGGTGTGGGGGTCTCGGGGGGGATAAGGTCTGACAAGGACGGCTTTCGCTGGGATCAGTGGGTCTGGTTAGAACGGGATCTCGTCGTCGAGGTCGCCGCCCTTGCTGGGTTCCCAGGACGGGCTGCCGCCGCCGGACCGCTCGGGCGCGGACGTGCGCTCGCGCGGCTGGTAGCCGCCACCGCCGCCGCCCATGCCGCCCTCCTCGCCGCGTCCGCTCAGCATCGTCAGCTCGCCGCGGAACGCCGGGATGACGATCTCCGTGGTGTACTTGTCCTGGCCGGACTGGTCCTGCCACTTCCGCGTCTCGACCCGGCCCTCAAGGTAGACCTTGCTGCCCTTCTTCAGGTACTTCTCGGCGATCTCGCCCAGCTTGTCGTTCTTGATGACGACGTTGTGCCACTCGGTCTTCTCCTTGCGCTCGCCCGAGCCGCGGTCGCTCCAGCTCTCGCTGGTCGCCAGGGTGAAGTTGACCACCTTGCCGCCGTTCTGGAAGCTGCGCACCTCCGGGTCCTTGCCCAGGTTGCCGATCAGGATCACCTTGTTGACGCTACCCGCCATGTTTCGTCACCTTCCACCATTCGGACTCGCACCGGTCCGGGACTTATAGCCCCTGTCCTCCGGTCGAGCCAGGGCAGGGGGGCAGCACGGGGGCCAGCAGGGTTTTCAACGCCGCCCCATGCTGTCATATGGGGTGAACAGTACCAGAACGCTAGGACGGTTCGCATGGCCGGTTCCATCCGTGTGCGCGGCGCGCGCGAGCACAACCTCAAGAACATCGACGTCGATATCCCGCGCGACAGCCTGACGGTCATCACCGGGCTGTCCGGCTCCGGCAAGTCGTCGCTCGCCTTCGACACCATCTACGCCGAGGGCCAGCGCCGCTACGTCGAGAGCCTGTCGGCCTACGCGCGGCAGTTCCTGGAGCTGATGGGCAAGCCCGACGTGGACAGCATCGAGGGCCTGTCGCCCGCCATCTCCATCGAGCAGAAGACCACCAGCCGCAACCCGCGCAGCACGGTCGGCACCGTCACCGAGATCCACGACTACATGCGCCTGCTCTGGGCGCGGGTCGGCGTGCCCTTCTCGCCCGCCACCGGCGAGCCTATCGAGGCGCAGACGGTGAGCCAGATGGTGGACCGCGTGGCCGCCATGCCGGAGGGCACCCGCCTGCTGCTGCTGGCGCCCGTGGTGCGGGACCGCAAGGGCGAGTACCGCAAGGAGCTGGCTGAGCTGCAGCGCAAGGGCTTCACCCGGGTCAAGGTGGACGGCACGCTGTTCGAGATCGGCGAGGTGCCGGCGCTCAACCGCAAGACCAAGCACGACATCGACGCCGTGGTGGACCGCGTCGTGGTGCGCGACGGCATCCAGACCCGGCTCGCCGACAGCTTCGAGACGGCGCTCGGCCTTGCCGACGGCGTCGTCTACGCCGAGGACGCCGACACCGGCACGCGCACGGTGTTCAGCAGCCGATTCGCCTGCCCCGTGAGCGGCTTCACGATCGAGGAGATCGAGCCGCGGCTGTTCTCCTTCAACAGCCCGCACGGCGCCTGCCCGGCCTGCGACGGCCTGGGCCTGGAGCAGTTCTTCGACCCCAGCCTGGTCATCCCCGACGAGCGCGTGAGCCTGGCCGAAGGCGCCGTCGCCCCCTGGAGCGGCGCGCAAAGCCCGTACTACGATCAAACGCTGTCCAGCATCGCCAAGCACTTCCACGTCAGCACCCGGACCCCCTGGCACGAGCTGCCGGACCGGGTGCGCGCGGTGATCCTGCTCGGCTCCGACGCGGAGGAGATCGAGTTCGCCTACAAGGACGGCGTGCGGTCCTACACGGTGAAGAAGCCGTTCGAGGGCGTGCTGCGCAACCTGCAGCGCCGCTGGCAGGAGACCGACAGCGCCTGGGTGCGGGAGGAGATGAGCCGGTTCCAGGCCGACAAGTCCTGCGCCGTCTGCCACGGCGCGCGCCTGAAGCCCGAGGCGCTGGCGGTGAAGATCGCCGGGCAGAACCTGGCGCAGGCCGCCGACCTGCCGATCCGCCGGGCGCTCGCTTGGTTCCAGGACGCCGGCGGCACGCTCACGCCGCAGCGCCAGGAGATCGCCCGGCGCATCCTGCGCGAGATCGTCGAGCGGCTGCAGTTCCTGGTGGATGTCGGCCTCGATTACCTCACGCTCGCCCGGGGCAGCACCACGCTGTCGGGCGGCGAGAGCCAGCGCATCCGCCTCGCGAGCCAGATCGGCTCCGGCCTTACCGGCGTGCTGTATGTGCTGGACGAGCCCAGCATCGGCCTGCATCAGCGCGACAACGAGCGGCTGCTCGGCACGCTGCGCCGGCTGAAGTCGCTCGGCAACACGGTGCTGGTGGTGGAGCATGACGAGGACGCGATCCGCGCCGCCGACCACCTGATCGACATGGGGCCGGCGGCCGGGATGCTGGGCGGCCACATCATCGCCCAGGGCACGCCGGAGGAGGTCGCGGCCAACCCCGACAGCGTCACCGGCGCCTACCTGTCGGGCCGCCGCAGCATCCCGATCCCCGCCCGGCGCCCCATCGGCCGGGACCGCATGATCCGCGTCGTCGGCGCCCGCAGCAACAACCTGAAGTCGGTCACGGCCGAGTTCCCGCTGGGCACCTTCACCTGCGTCACCGGGGTGTCCGGCGGCGGCAAGTCGACGCTGGTGGTGGACACCCTGTTCAAGGCCGCGAGCCGCCGCCTGATGGGGTCGGGCGAGGCGCCGGCCCTGCACGACCGGGTCGAGGGGCTGGACCTGCTCGACAAGATCATCGACATCGACCAGTCGCCCATCGGCCGCACCCCGCGGTCCAACCCGGCCACCTACACCGACCTGTTCGCCCCCATCCGCGACTGGTTCGCCGAGCTGCCGGAAAGCCGGGCGCGCGGCTACAAGTCCGGGCGCTTCAGCTTCAACGTCAAGGGCGGGCGCTGCGAGGCCTGCCAGGGCGACGGGCTGATAAAGATCGAGATGCACTTCCTGCCCGACGTGTTCGTCACCTGCGACACCTGCAAGGGCGCCCGCTACAACCGCGAGACGCTGGAAATCAAGTTCCGCGGCAAGTCGGTGGCGGACGTGCTCGACATGACGGTGGACGAGGCTGTGCCGTTCTTCAGCGCGGTGAACCGCATCCATGACCGGCTGAGCATCCTGCAGCAGGTCGGCCTCGGCTACATCAAGCTGGGGCAGCAGGCGACGACGCTCTCGGGCGGCGAGGCGCAGCGGATCAAGCTCGCCAAGGAACTGGCCCGGCGCGCCACCGGGCGCACGCTGTACATCCTCGACGAACCCACGACCGGGCTGCACTTCGAGGACGTGCGCAAGCTGCTGGAGGTGCTGCACGCGCTGGTGGCGCAGGGCAACACCGTCGTCGTCATCGAGCACAACCTGGAGGTCATCAAGACCGCCGACTGGGTGCTGGACCTGGGGCCCGAGGGCGGCGAGGGCGGCGGGCGCGTGGTGGCGGAGGGCACGCCGGAGGACATCGCCGCCAGCACCGCCAGCCACACTGGCCGCTTCCTGCTTCCCCTGCTGCCCCAGGCCGCGCCGCGCAAGCTCCGCAAGTCCGCCTGAGCGTGGCGGCGCCTCAGGTCCGCTCGGGCCACATCGCCGCCCTCCGTCTGTTCGACATCGCCTACGCCATCGACCTGCGCCGCGTGGAGGAGATCTGGGCGCGCCACGCCGGCACCGCGAGCAGCCGCAGCCGGCTGAGCGCCACGCCCGCCAAGGCGGTGGCGTTCGGCGTGCCGCCGGTCGCCCTCTCCTTCGACCCGATCCCGCTGCACCTCGGCCCGCTCGCGGTGACCGCGGCGGTGACGGCGCGCATCTACGATTTCGGCGTGGTGGCGCTGGCGCTGCGGGTGGCGACGGTGGACATGAGCTGGCCCGAATACACGGCGCTGCTGAACGCGATGGACGCCCATGTCGGCGACGGCGGCGACGGCCGGCTCTGGGACGGCCTGCTGGCCCGGGTGCGCACCCTGCTGGCCGAGGCGCTGGAACGGCCGACCGGCTCGGCCATCGAGGAGGACTACCTGATCGGCACCGTGCACGCCTTCAGCGAGCCGCTGACCGCCGCCGCCCTGCGCGGCCGCCTGGACCTGGTGCCGCTGCTGTCCGGGGAGCAGCGCCCCCTCTCCGACGGCGCCCGGCGCGACCTGCTGCGGCAGAGCTTCTCCTACTACGCCGACGACCTCGTCGTGCTGACCTGGGACCGCGCCTTCATCTACGAGCCGCGCGGCGACAGCGACGTGGCGGACGTGCTGGAGGTCGCCAACGCGCAGCTGCTGGAGATGCGCTACTACGACGAGCTGCTCGATGACGAGCTGCCGCGGATGTACGACCTGGTGCAGACCACGCGCCGCACGGCCAACCTCCTGGCGCCGCGCCGCTTCGCCACCCTGGCCCGGCGGCTCTACACCCTGGTCGCCGAGGTCACCGAACTGACTGAGAAGGCCGACAACGCGCTGCAGGTGACGGAGGACGTGTATCTCGCCCGTATCTACGCCTCGGCGCTGGGCCTGTTCCGCGTGCCCACCGTGAGCGCCGCGGTGGACCGCAAGCTCGCGATCATCCGCGACACCTACACGGCATTGTATGACGAGGCGAACAGCAGCCGGGCCGGGCTGATGGAGTTCCTGATCCTGGTGCTGATCGCGGTCGAGATCGTCCTGGCGCTGGTGCGGGCGTAGCGGCGAGGCCCGGCTATGCGGCGGAAGGGCAATGCGGTAAATTGCGTCGATGCCAGGCCGCCATCTGGAGCAACTTCTCCAATGAAGAACGACGTCATCACGACCCCAAAGATCAAGCTCGAAGTCAAGGTCGAGCGGCCGAAGCTGCACAAGGTCATCCTGGTCAACGACGACTTCACGCCCCGCGAGTTCGTCGTGCGGATCCTGAAGGCGGAGTTCCGCGTGACCGAGGATCAGGCGCAGCGGGTGATGATCACCGCGCACCAGCGCGGCTCCTGCGTCGTCTCCGTCTATACCAAGGACGTCGCCGAGGCCAAGGCGACGAACGCGACCGACGCGGGGCGGAGCAAAGGCTATCCGCTGCTGTTCACCACGGAGCCCGAGGAGTAGCCGAGCCGCCTTCGGCAAGCTCCGGGCCACGAGCCTGGTCCAAGGCGCTGGCGAAGCGCATCAAGCCCGCGGCGAGGGCCGGGCCGCCGGCCCGTGAGCCGGGCGGCTGAACTCGGCGCGATGAGCCGTCTTTGAGGCTTGCGCACCAACAAATGTGAGCGCGATCTGCTCAACTTCTCCTTAGCAGCAGCGTCCGACGTATCGCGAGAGGTTGACGTGGCCAGGCTTCCGACGTTCCAAGACAAGATGCAAGGCGCGGGCGGCATGACGACCGGGTTCGATTACCTCCGGATCGGCTTGTCCCTCGCCGTCCTCATCTGGCACGGCATCGCGCTGAGCGCGAATTCGCCCGAGCTTGACGCGGAGCTGTGGTCGGGGCCGTTCCGGTTCCTTCCCGCCGCGATCATCCCGCTCTTCTTCGCCCTCTCAGGCTTCTTGGTGACCGGGAGCCTGGGTCGGACCCGGCTGCACCAGTTCGTCACCCTCCGCTTCATCCGGCTGATCCCCGCGCTGGCGGTTGAGATCACGCTGTCTGCCGTGATCATCGGGCTGATCTTCACCACCCTGCCGGCGTCGCAGTACTTCGGCAGCAGGGGGTTCTACGCCTACTTCCTCAACATCGTCGGCGACATCCATTTCTACCTTCCAGGCGTGTTCGTGGAAGAGCCGTCCCAGGGCCTGGTGAACGGGCAGCTATGGACCATCCCGTACGAGCTTGAGTGCTACCTGGCGCTGGTCCTGCTGGCCATCGCGACGGCGACCCGGCACCGGCTCGCCTTCGTGGCCGTCGTGGCCGCGCTCTCGGTCGCGCTCACCGTGCGGGTTCTGCTCGGCCACCCGATCAGCCCCTTCACCCACGCGCCGGGACGGGTGCTGGTCCTCTGCTTCCTGGCCGCTGTCGGCCTTTATCTGTATCGCGACGTCATCCCCTATTCCGGCCTCCTGGGGGCTATCTCGGCGGTTGCGACGGGGTTGTTCCTGCAGATCCCCGATGCCTCGTACCTGGCCGCGTTCCCGGTGGCTTACCTGACGGTCTATCTTGGGCTGACGCGCCCTCCGGCGATCCCGTTCGGCGACCTGTCCTATGGCGTGTACCTGTTCCATTGGCCGATCCAGCAGTCGATCGTGCACGCGGTCCCGGGCGTTCAATCCTGGTGGCTGCTGATCCTGGTCTCGCTGCCGTTGACGGCGGTGTGCGCCTGGCTGTCCTGGACGTGGGTCGAGAAGCCGATCCTTGTCCGGAAAAAGCCGATCCTCGCGGTTGTTGACCGCGCATGGGCGGCCATTCCGATGCCGGGCCGCCTCGTCCGGGAGCGCCGGAAGGACGAGGGGCAGGCCCCGCGTACCGTGGGCGAGGCCGACTGACCGGCGGCATCCCGGCCCGTTCCCGTCAAACCCGGCCCCGTAGTGCGGCGACCGTCACCGCGAGGCGGTCGGCCAGGCCCCGCGCCCCCCGGCGGGGCCGCGCCAGGTCACGCGAAGCCAGCACGGCCGGAA
>CAHJXG010000599.1 GCA_903644035.1 Rhodospirillales bacterium | reverse complement strand
GTCGCACAGGCAGGTCAGCAGCGCCGCCAGTGCCGCTTCGTTCAACGGCGGGAGGGGGATCCACTCGTTGGCGGCGACGATGACGGCGACGGACAGGGCGGCCCGCACCCCCTCGGCCACGCTGAGCGCCCGCAGGTCGAGGCTGACCGGCAGGTGCGCCAGGTTGGCGTCCGGCCCCGCCTGAAGAAGACGGGGCCGGGTCAACTAGGCGGCGCGCGCCATCTCCCGCAGCACGTAATGCAGGATGCCGCCGTTGCGGTAGTACTCGACCTCATCGGCGGTATCGACCCGGCACCGCAGCGTCAGCTCATCCGTGCGGCCCGGCCCGCGGTGGATCAGCATCCGCAGGTCCATGCCGGCGCGCAGGTCCGGCAATCCCAGGAGGTCGATCGTCTCGGTGCCATCCAGCCCGAGGGATTGCCGGGTGACGCCGTCCTTGAACGTCAGCGGCAGCACGCCCATGCCGACCAGGTTGGAGCGGTGGATGCGCTCGAAGCTCTCGACCACGACGGCCTTGATGCCCAGCAGCGCCGTGCCCTTCGCCGCCCAGTCGCGGGACGATCCCATGCCGTACTCCTTGCCGCCGAACACCACCAGCGGCACGCCGTCGCGCTTGTAGCGCTCGGCCGCGTCGTAGATCGGCATCTGCTCGCCCGAGGGCTGATGCCTGGTCCAGCCGCCCTCGACGCCGGCCACCATCTCGTTCTTGATGCGGATGTTGGCGAAGGTGCCGCGCATCATGACCTGGTGGTTGCCGCGTCGCGAGCCGTAGCTGTTGAAGTCGCGCTGCATTACCTGCCGCTCGCCCAGGTAGTCGCCGGCCGGGGACGCCTTCTTGATGTTGCCGGCCGGGCTGATGTGGTCGGTCGTGATGTTGTCGCCGAACAGCGCGAGCACCCGGGCGCCCACGATGTCCGTGACCGGGGCCGGCGTCATGGTGATGCCGTCGAAGTATGGCGGGTTCTGCACGTAGGTGGAGCCGCCGTTCCAGTGGTAGGTCTGGCTGCTGGCATCGACCTCGATGGACTGCCACTCCTTGGTGCCCTGGAAGATCTCGCCATAGCGCCGGATGAACTGCTCCCGCGACAGGCTGGCCCGCACCGTCTCCAGGATCTCCTGGTTGGTCGGCCACACGTCGCGGAGGTACACCGGCTGCCCGTCGCTGCCGGTGCCGAGCGGCGCCGTGGTGATGTCCTGGTTCATGGTGCCCAGCAGCGCGTAGGCCACCACCAGCGGCGGGCTGGCGAGGTAGTTGGCCCGCACGTTCGGATGCACCCGGCCCTCGAAGTTCCGGTTGCCCGAGAGCACCGAGACCGCCACCAGCTTGTTGGCCTCGATGGCGTCGGCCACGGCCTCGTCGAGCGGGCCGGAGTTGCCGATGCAGGTCGTGCAGCCGTAGCCGACGAGCTGGAACCCCAGCGCGTCCAGCTCCTCGCTCAGCCCGGCCTTGTCGAGGTACTCCGTCACCACCTGGCTGCCGGGCGCGAGCGACGTCTTGACCCACGGCTTCGGCCGCAAGCCGCGCGCCCGCGCCTTCTTCGCGAGCAGGCCGGCGCCCAGCATGACGTAGGGGTTGCTGGTGTTGGTGCAGCTCGTGATGGCGGCGATCACCACGTCGCCGTGGGTGATCTCGTAGTTCTTGCCCGACACCGCCGCGGTGACGTTCACGTCGTTCGCCGGCACGCCCAGGCCCTTGGTGAGGTCTGCACGGAAAGCAGCGGAAGCGTCCTTCAGCAGCACGCGGTCCTGCGGGCGCTTCGGCCCGGCGATGCTCGGCATCACGGCGCCGAGGTCCAGCTCGATGATGTCGGTGTAGACGGCGTCCGGCGTGCCGCCGTCCACCCACATGCCCTGCGCCTTGGCATAGGCCTCGACCAGGTCGATGCGCGCCTCGTCCCGCCCGGTCAGGCGCAGGTAGTCGAGCGTCGTGCCGTCCACCGGGAAGATGCCGCAGGTGGCGCCGTATTCCGGCGCCATGTTGGCGATGGTCAGCCGCGTGCTGACGGACAGCTCGGCGAGGCCCGGCCCGAAGAACTCGACGAACTTGCCGACGACGCCCTTCTTTCGGAGCATCTGCGTCACCTGTAGCGCGAGGTCGGTCGCCGTGCTGCCCTCCGGCAGGGCGCCCGTCAGGCGGAAGCCGATCACGTCGGGGATCAGCATGGCGATGGGCTGGCCCAGCAGCGCCGCCTCCGCCTCGATGCCGCCCACGCCCCAGCCGAGCACGCCGATGCCGTTCGCCATGGTGGTGTGGCTGTCGGTGCCGAACAGCGTGTCCGGGTAGGCGAAGGTCTTGCCCTCGATGTCCGCGGTCCAAACCGTCTGCGCGAGGTATTCGACGTTGACCTGATGGCAGATGCCGGCGCCCGGCGGCACGACCCGAAAGTTCTGGAACGCCATCTGGCCCCAGCGCAGGAAGCTGTAGCGCTCCCCGTTGCGGCTGAACTCCGCGTCCATGTTCTGCTCCAGCGCGCTCGCCGTGCCGGAGTGATCGACCATGACCGAGTGGTCGATCACGAGGTCCACCTGGATCAGCGGGTTCACCTGGTCCGGCCGCCCGCCGAGCTTGGTGATCCCGTCGCGCATCGCGGCGAGGTCCACGACGCCGGGCACGCCGGTGAAATCCTGCATCAGGATGCGCGCGGGGCGGAACGGCACCTCCCGCGTGCTGCTGCCGGTGCGGGCCCACTCGGCGACGGCGCGGGCGTCATCGACGGTGTAGCTGGCGCCGTTCTCGAAGCGCAGCACGTTCTCCAGCAGGATCTTGAGGCTGACCGGCAGCCGGTCGGTCGGCTCGCCCAGCGCCTCCGCGGCCTCGGGCACGGAGAAATATTCGTAGTCCCGTCCCGCTGCCGTCAGGGTGCGGCGGGTTTTCAGGCTGTCTTGCCCGATCATCTTCATGGCAGTGTGCCTCTTCCTCTGGGCCGCGCGCCGGCCGGAAGCAGGGCGGGCGGCGTCGAATGATACCTGCCATAAACCATAGATGGCGGGCTGGCGTCCACAGACCGGCCGGCCCTACAGAGGTGACATGCAGAATCGAAGCCATGCGGGCCTGAGGGTCGCCGGGGTCTCGGCGTTCCGTGGGGAGCGGCTGGTGCTGCGCGACCTGTCGTTCGAGGTTCCCGATGGCGGCGCGCTGCTGCTGCTGGGTGCCAACGGGTCGGGCAAGAGCACGCTGCTGCGGGTACTCGCCGGCTTGAAGCGGCCGGATGCCGGGCAGGTCGTCTGGCGCGGCCAGGACCTGCGGGAGCCAGGGGCGCCAGCCGCCTATCTCGGCCATCTCGATGCGGTGAAGCCGGGGCTGACGGCCACGGAGAACCTGGCGCTCGCGGCCCGCATCGGGCGCGGCGACGCGGCGGCGGCCCTGGCGGCGCTTGACCTTTCGGCGCTTGCGGACCTGCCGGCGCGGCTGCTCTCGGCCGGGCAGAAGCGGCGGCTGGCGTTGGCGCGGCTGCTGGTGTCGCAGGCAGGGCTGTGGCTGCTGGACGAGCCGACCTTGGGGCTGGACGCCGCCTCGGTCGCGCGGCTCGGCGCCTTGATGGCCGCGCACCGGGCGGTGGGCGGCGTGGTCGTGGCCGCGACGCATCTGCCGCTGCCGCTCGGGGACGCCGCGGACCTGCGGCTGTGACGGCGTTTTGGGGCATGCTGCTGCGGGAGCTTCGGCTCTCGGCCCGGCACGGCGCCGACACCTTGGCAGCGGTGCTGTTCTTCGTGCTGGCGGGGGCGCTGTTCCCCCTCGCCATCGGCCCGGCGCCCGAGACGCTGTCGCGCATGGCGCCCGGCATCGTGTGGGTGTGCGCGCTCCTGGCGGCGCTGCTGCCGCTCGACCGGCTGTTCGGCGCGGATTTCGAGGACGGGTCGCTCGATCAATTGCTGCTGAGCGGCCTGCCCGCCGGCGCGGTCGCGACGGTGAAGGCGCTGGCGCACTGGCTCTCGACCGGGGTGCCCCTGCTGCTGGCGGCCGGGCCGCTGGCGGTCATGCTGCAGCTCGACCCGGCTGCGTTGCCGGTGCTGCTGGCCGGGCTGCTGCCGGGGACGCTGGTGCTGTCGCTGTTCGGCACGCTCGGCGCGGCCGTGGTGCTGGGCGCCCGGCGCGGCGGCGTGCTGCTGCCGCTGCTGGTGCTGCCGCTGGCGATGCCGGTGCTGATCTTCGGCGCCGCCGCGACCGAGGCGGC
>CAHJXG010000598.1 GCA_903644035.1 Rhodospirillales bacterium | reverse complement strand
CGATCCCCAGGTGGCCGCGGTGGTCAATGCGGTGGCGCCGCGGGGCGTGTCGGCACCGGACGGCACCGCGCGGCTGGACCGGTTCGTGGCGACGGTGCCCCCCGCCGACCGGGCCGCCCGGCTGCCGCTGGTGTTCGCCGGCCTGGTGGACGAGACCAATCAGCAACGCGCCCAGGTCATCGACCGCCTGCGCGGCATTGCCCGGCGGCAGCGCGCGCTGACCGAGCGAACGTCGCAGATCACCGCCGAACTCCGCGCCCTGCCGGCCGATGCGCCTGCGGCGCAGCGCGAGGAGGTTGTGAGCCGCCGGGCGTTCCTGATCCGCGAGTACGAGGACATCGAGCGCACGATACGCTATGCCTGCGAGGTTCCGGTGCAGATGGAGGCGAAGCTAGGTGCCTTGGCGCAAGCCCTGCAACGCGGGCTGGCGGACTAGGCCGGGACCGCGCTGGCCGGCACCGGGGAACGGGGCGGGGCGTTGCTGGGCAGCTCAAGCCTCCACGGCGGACTGGCTCAGGTCATCGACCCCGCCCCTATCGCACCGGCCGAGGTCGATGACGCCCTACTTGATCCGGTCCAGGTCGTTCGTCCTCATTTCCTCAAGGTTCAGCAACGCGAGACGCACCCCCTTGGTAGCGCGCACCAGTTCGTCGATCTTGACCTGCAAGGCGTCCGTGTTGCGGCTTTGCATATTTAGAGAAGAAACATCATCGGGAAGGGGACGATGGTGGTACCGATGCTGATGATGAGCTACCGCGTGTCGCTGAACCCGAAGATTGGCCCGCTGATGCCCCAGACGACGATCAGGCCAACGGCGACAATGAAGGTCGGCGGTCGGCCGGCGCTGCGGACGACGGCTTGGGCAAGTGTGTCGAAGCTCATCATCTGAGCCGTCAAGGGGCTGCGATGGTGGGGCTTGCGTGAACCCCGGGCTGCCGGCCATGCCAGCGTCGTTCGTATCTGCCCAGCACCGAATGCTGGGCAGCCGAGGGCGCCCCACCGAAAGTGAGCCTGGCACGGGTCGCCCGATGTGGCGGCTGGCATCAGTCCTGCAGCACTCTGCACTCCTGGTCCTGCAGTGCTCGCGTGAGCAACGTATCAAACACCTGCAGGATTTCATCTGTTTGCACCATGAAGCACTCTCGGCCGCCTTGTATGAATTTGGCGGCGAGCGCCTTGTGGTCATGCACATCGACGACGAGGGACGGGTCCGGAAACACCACCGGGGCTGACGCCTCAATGAAGGCGGCGTCATGATAGATGTTCAGGTCGGAGCGGTGGAGTAAATTCCTATGTCCAGTGACCACCATTGTCGGCAGGTTGGCGAGCCAGCGTATCTTGGCCAGACCCGCCCCCCAGATGGCGAAGGCAGCATCTGCATGGCGGCACCAAGCCAGGCTTGTTGCAATGCTCTGGCCCGTGGTGCCGACGATGGTGACTGGTTCCCCGGCAAACCGTTCCATCAGCGCGGCGACCAGCGCGGCTTCCACATCCTCGGGCGGCTGACTTGTCAGGTGATGAACCATGCCAAGGTTGACGGGTCCTTCTGGGATGCCTGGGCGACAGTTGTAGCCGTCAAACACGACGGTCGCGCCGGGATGACGCTCCGCCATGAACGACACGAACGCTTCACAGAACGCAGGAAGGTCAACCAAGGTGCGATCCTCGACGCGAAGGCCGAAGATAACGACCGGCGCACGGTGGCGGCCCATCCGCCGCACCAGCAGGGTGTCCCGCACCTGCGCGGCCTCGCTGGCCTTGGCGAGGTGATCCATGACCCGTTGGCGCAAAGCCGCGGACACATGATCCCGAGTGATCCGGGTCGGCCAAACGTCGTGCCGGTAGGTCCAACGGATGAATGCATCAACCGTTTCCAGCGAACGATCAATTCGTCCGCGCATCGTCGGGAATAGCGCCTCGATCGGACCGAACAGCTCGACAGGCGCTTCCGCCGCGCCGATGATCATGGTGACAGGCAATTGTTCGGGAGGAATTGCATTGCAAAGCGCCTCCAAGCCGGACAAGTCGTTCCAGAGATGATGCCCGATGTGGACGAGGGAGCCCGACAGGAGAACGTTGACCGGGCGGGCGTGCGCTGTGCGGCGCCGAAGCGTCACTTCGTGCGCATACTCGTTGACGTGTCGGATCAGGAGCCACCAGAACCCTCCACCCAAGCTGTTGTGCAGCCACACATTGGGTTCATGGCTGCCAGGACTGCGATCCTCGTACAGGATCAGATTGATCGCGGGGACCATCAACCCAATCACCCTGGTACAACGGTCGGACGCGATGACCACGAAGTCCAGCCCGCTGCGGTCGGTGAATTGATAAAGCTGGACGCATTCTCCCCACATGAAGATGCCTTGCAGCTGCGCGGCGCTGCCGTCCACTGGGCTCGGCCATTCCAAACGACCTCGCCGGATCGCTTCGACAGTTTGAAGGTGCATGTCCACCGTGACAGCTTGCTCAATCGCAGCGCGACGCAGCAGAATGGTTTCCTTGCCTGAGGACTCGCCAGTCAGCAGGAGCACAAGAGGGACCTCTCGCAGAGCCATCGACGTCGGCAAAGGTTTGATCGCACCGGCGCAGTGCATGGCGAGAACGCGACGTACGTCGCCATTCAGCTGCACGTACCGCTCGACCACTGGATCGGTGCCGGGTTCGGCGAACGCAAGCACGGAGGCGAGGTGGCGTTCGATGATTGGAGCGGCCCGCAGGCAAAGCTCATCCTTCGTCGTTTGAGACAGGCCGTTGACGTCACCGATCACCAAGAGGTGCCGATCGAGCAGCCAAGTCGCCCGCGTGCCGGTCTCATGCCGCAGCTCCAGCAAGTAGAATGGAGCGAAATCGCGATACAGCACATCGGCCGCCCAGCCCGGCTGAAAATCTGTGTGCCGGAGCACTGTCCCCTCACGCAGGATCGGGATTTCCATACCTGTCGGCGACACCACAGACATAAGATTGTCATCGGAGCAGACTGAAAGCACCTGGCCAGAGTCGTCGCTCCAGCCGGCTATGGCCGCACTTGGACCGTCCTCGCCAGACCCGGCCCGGGTTTCCAAATCGGCCAGCAATTCAAGCCGGGTCGTCCGAGGAATGGCGTTCCATTCAGCGAGCGCTGCTCCGCCCCGGCTGCGGATGTCCTGCAATCGCCGCTCGGTGCCTGCACGCAAGACATCGCGCACCGTTGCCGGCAGTTGCACGACCGGCTCATCGTAGAGTTCATTCAAGACGCCGACGATCCAGCGTGCCGTCTGGCCGCCGCTATGCACCAAGGAGATGACCACGAGCGGAGAAAAACAGTTATGGACCGCGGCGACCGACCAGCCGGGCAGCAAGGCATCGGCCGGTTGTCCATCCCGGCAAAGCGGGCGCCGCACGTCGCCTCCATGAACCAGGACGGCGCGCCTGTTTTCGGACTCAAGCAGAAGGGCGGGTGTTTGCGGCAGGTGTTGGACGGGGGTGAGTGGTGCTTCCTCCTGCTCTCCGCCTGCGATCCGCCATAAAGCGATCACGAGACACAGGTAAGCCACCGCGTAGAGAGTAGAGGCCCAAAGCCATGCCTCGTCGAGTTCGACGATTGCAGATACCAGCAGCACAGCCAGGGACAACAATCCCATACCAAGCGCCGGCAACAGCCAGCTTGGCCTGGCCAAGCCAAGCCGATATGACAATACGACCTTGCCAACAACAGCGGACAGCAGGATGACCTGGTTCAGGATCGGATGAACGTGCATTCGACAGACTTGCCGCCCAATCTTGGGTTCCGCAACGATAATGAGTTGGGATGGCGGTTTTCTGCACGGAGCGGTCCGAGACAGCATGCTGAAACCATCCGAATCGCTCCGACTGCCTGTTTTCGACGGGCTGGGTCACCGGATACCGAAACTCTGCGTCCGAGTCGGACGATAAGGCGTCCCGGTAACCAGTGCGGCGTGGCTTGCTACTCAAGCTCCTCCGGCGAGGCGTCCTGCGTCGGCAAGCCCGCCGCTTGCCAGCCATCCACGCCCTCGGGAAACCAGGCGGCATGGAAACCCATCTCGCCGGCCCGGCGTGCGGCGTTCCAGCTCATCCAGCAATCCGCAAGGCAGAAGAACACGACCAAACGGCTAGGGTCGTTTCGGGTGACGGCGTACAGCCGTAGCCGCAGCCAGTCCTCTGCCGATTTCGGCAACACGCCTCGTCCGACCTCCGGCCACCAGAGGCTGCCGGGAAGGCTGGGATGGCGGGCAGGCAGCCACGGTGTGCCGGGGCGCATAGCTGGCGGCCGGCGCGGCGCCGGCAGCACGTCGATCAGAACGGCGTCGCCCCGCTCCACCCGCTTCTGCATCGCGGGGATGTGCAACACGGCGGCGCCCGGCACCGTGTCGGGCACCGGCGCCCGGTAATTCTCCAGACGATACCCGTCCGGCACCGGCACGTTCGGGTCCGCACAGGCTGGCGCGGCCCAGAGGCCAATCGTCAGCGCCAGGGCCGCAAGTCTCAAGGCACGGCTTGGCCCGGCTCGTCCAGCATCGGCACGCCGTAGTCCGACAGCACGGCGGCGATGTCCGCCCGGCGCTTGCCGATGGCCTGGTTGATCCGCCGCCGCCACTCCGGCTCGTTCGCGCGCACGCCCATGGCGATGCGGTAGTCGAGCCGCGGCGCGTTCGGCTCCGGCTCGATAAAGGTGGCGGTCAGCGGCAAGTGCTCCCGGCTGATTGCAAAGCCGGCCGGCGGCCCCCAGACCAGGGCGACGTCGATCACCCCGTCCACGAGGTCCTGCAGCATGGCACGCGGCGGGTTGCTGATCCGAGTATCGACGCGGAGCGAATAGGCGCGGACCTGATTCATCAGGTTGTGCCGCAGCAACAGGTCGGTCGGCGGCGTCGCGGCGATCACGCCGAACTTTTTGGAGGCCAGCGCCGGGTCACCGACCGAGCGCGCGGCGATCCCGTCGGCGGCGCGGGTCACCAGCATGTAGCCGGTGTGGTAGTAGGGGTTCGTGCTGTCGACGACCCCGTCGCCGCTGACGGTGCCCATGATCAGGTCGCATTCGCGGGCGCGCAGCGTGTTGCGCACGAAGCCGGTGACCTGCGGGAACCATACGTAACTGATCGGCAGGCCCAGATCGGCACCGACGATCTCGGCGATCTTGTTCTCGAACCCCTCACGCGCCTCGTTGGAGAACGGCAGGTTGTTCGGGTCGGCGCAGACGCGTAGTTCCGTGCGGGAGATCAGCTCGGCACGTTGTGCCCGCGCAGGGGTGATGGCCAGCAATGCGCCAAGTGCCGCCAGGCAGACCGCCCACGAATGCCTCAATCGACGCGAACGACTCCAGTTGAAGGCCAGGTCAGCTGTCATCGCCGATGCGCTTCGGGCGTCCGCGCGGCAGCCTCTCGTCCGAGCGGGCTTTTAAGTATCCGTAGATGTCGTCGATGTAGAGCACCACGTCCTCGGTCGTGCCGAACGCCGGCATGACGTTGTTCTGCGACTTCGTGACGTTCTGCCGCCCGTTGACGATGACGTTGGTGAAGTCCTCGTAGGACAGGTGCTTGAGCGACTCGGTCAGGCTCGGCGCATAGGAGCTGCCGGCGCCGTCCGGGCCATGGCACCGATGACAGGACTCGCCGTAGCGGCGGTAGCCGTTGAACGTATGCTGGTCGACATGGCCTTCCTGAACCACGTAGACCGGGTCGTTCTCCGCCTTGGCTCCGGACGACCCGGCGATGGCCGACACGGCCCCGATCCCGATCAGCCCCGAGAGGGCCAGCAGTGACTTGTATCGCATTCATTGTCTCCGGTGGTCACTCCGGCCGCGGGCGTGCCGCGGCCGGAGCTTGCTGCTGTCGGCTCAGTCGAGGCCGAACACGGTCATCACGCCGCCCAACTGGGTGTAGTTGGACAGCTGCTTGTAGGCGCCGACCGCGCCCAGGCCATCGGTGTCGTTGCCAAGCCCGGCCGCCATGCCGATCCCGGCCCAGCCGCCCACGCCCGACAGCACGGCGATGTACTGCTTGCCGTTATGCGTGTAGGTCGTGACGTTGCCGATAATGCCGGACGGCGTCTTGTACTTGTAAAGCTCCTTGCCGCTCTTGCTGTCGACCGCCTTCAGGTAGCCGTCGAGCGTGCCGTAGAACACGATGTCGCCCGCCGTCGCCAAGGCACCCGACCAGACGGAGAACGGCTCCGGATTGGACCAGAGGATCTTGCCCTGGCCCGCGTCCCAGGCGATGAAGTTGCCGAGGTTGTTCTCGCCCTTCGGCGGATACATCGAGAGCGTTGCGCCCACATAGGGCTGGCCCGCGGTGTAGGACACCTTGAACGGCTCGTAATCCATGCAGACGTGGTTGGTCGGCACGTAGAACACGCCGGTCTTGGGCGAGAAGGCAGCCGGCTGCTGGTCCTTGGACCCGAGGGCGGCCGGGCAGATGTTGCGGCTGTTCTTGTCCTCGCCCTGCGCCTGCGTCGAATACTGCGCCACGACCTGCGGACGGCCGGTCTGCATGTCGACGTGGGTGGCCCAGTTCACCGCCGGGTCATACTTCTCGGCGACCAGCAGTTCGCCCGTCTCGCGGTTCAGCGTGTAGCCGAACCCGTTGCGGTCGAAGTGCACGAGCGCCTTGGTCATCTTCCCCTTCACGGGGATGTCGGCCAGGATCATCTCGTTGATGCCGTCGTAGTCCCACTCGTCATGCGGGGTCATCTGGTAGACCCACTTCGCCATGCCAGTGTCGGCGTCACGCGCGAAGATGGTCATCGACCACTTGTTGTCGCCGGGGCGCTGCACCGGGTTCCAGGTGCTGGGGTTGCCCGTCCCGTAGTAGATCAGGTTGGTGGCGGGGTCGTAAGAGTACCAGCCCCAGGTGCTGCCGCCGCCGGTCTTCCACTGGTCGCCTTGCCAGGTGGACACCGACGAGTCCTTGCCGATCGGCTTGCCCATGTTGGTCGTCTTGACGGGATCGACCAGCAGCTGCTCGTCCGGGCCAACCGAGTAGGCGTTCCAGGCGAGCGAGCCGTCCTTGAGGTTGTAGGCCGTGAGGCGGCCCTGCGTGCCGAACTCGCCGCCGCTGATGCCGACGTAGACCTTATCCTTCACGATCATCGGCGCCATCGTCATGGTCTCGCCCTTGGCGGGGTCGCCGTTCTTGACGTGCCAGAGTTCCTTGCCGCTCTTGGCGTCGAGCGCCACGGTCGTCGCGTCGGCCTGGTTCAGGATGATCTTGCCGTCGCCGTAAGCGACGCCACGGTTCACCGTGTCGCAGCACATCACGGCGATGACGCTGGGGTCCTGGCGCGGCTCGTACTTCCAGATGATCTTGCCGTTGTCGTTCAGGTCGAGCGCGAACACGTTGTTCGGGAACGGCGTGTGAACGTACATCGTGTTGCCGATGACCAGCGGGCCGCCCTCATGCCCGCGCAGCACGCCGGTCGAGAACGACCATACGGGGTGCAGCTTCGACGCGTTGGCCGCGGTGATCTGATCGAGGGTACTGTAGCGCTGGTTGGCGTAGTTGCCGGTCGGCATGACCCACTGGTTGGCGTCGCCTTGCAGCTTCTGCAGTTCGTCGTTGGCAGACGCTGGCGTCCCGGCGCCGAGCGCGGCCATGCCGAGCATCATCGTGCAGCCGAGCAGAGTTCTCTTGAGCTTCACGTCAACCCTCCTGAGTATGGCCAATTTCCTTGGCCGATTGCTTCTGCGGTTCAGCAGACCATTACGCTCTGCGCCAAGGCCCTTCTCACGTTTCGGCAACGGGACGCCCGGCCCTCACCATATGCAGGCGATGCGCAATCCGGCAAGACGCGACCAAGATCGAAAACCCGGCACAACGCACGAATCTTTCTATGCTGCGGTGCAGCAAGACATATCAATATCAGACGAACCGCCAACAGGACTGGATTCGTGCGCGCATTCCGCTAGCCTGTGCGGGCCATCAACCGGGAGGCTTACCTTGGATGTCCGTGCCGCCGTGGCCCACGCCGCGGGACAACCCTTGAGCATCGAGACCGTGCAGCTTGAGGGACCGCGGGAAGGCGAGGTGCTGGTCGAGATCAAGGCCACCGGCATCTGCCACACCGACAAGTTCACCCTGTCCGGCGACGA
This sequence comes from Rhodospirillales bacterium, assembly GCA_903644035.1. Taxonomy (GTDB): domain Bacteria; phylum Pseudomonadota; class Alphaproteobacteria; order Acetobacterales; family Acetobacteraceae; genus CAHJXG01. The sequence continues at coordinate 889 of CAHJXG010000598.1, read as the reverse complement.
CCCGGAAGGGCTGTTCCCCGCCATCCTGGGCCATGAGGGCGCCGGCATCGTCGTCGATGTCGGACCCGGCGTCCGCATGTTGAAGAAGGGCGACCACGTCATCCCGCTCTACACCCCGGAATGCCGGGAATGCGACTACTGCCTCAGCCAGAAGACCAACCTGTGCCAGAAGATCCGGGTGACGCAGGGACGTGGCCTGATGCCGGACGGCACCAGCCGGTTCAGCTTCCAGGGCAAGCCGGTGCTGCACTACATGGGCTGCTCGACGTTCGCCAACTTCACCGTCCTGCCGGAGATCGCCCTCGCCAAGGTCCGGGAGGACGCGCCGTTCGAGAAGATCTGCTACATCGGCTGCGGCGTCACCACCGGGGTGGGCGCCGTGATCTTCACCGCCAAGGTGAAGCCTGGCGACAACGTCGTCGTGTTCGGCCTGGGCGGCATCGGGCTGAACGTCGTGCAGGGCGCCAAGCTCGCCGGCGCCGACATGATCGTGGGCGTCGACATCAACCCGGGCCGCCGCGCGCTGGCGGAGAAGTTCGGCATGACGCACTTCGTCAATCCCAAGGAGGTCAGCGGCGACATCGTGCCCCACCTCGTGGATCTTACGAAGGGCGGCGCCGACCATAGCTTCGAGTGCGTCGGCAATCCCACCCTGATGCGCCAGGCCTTGGAATGCGCGCACAAGGGCTGGGGCAAGAGCACGATCATCGGCGTGGCCGGCGCGGGCCAGGAGATCAGCACCCGGCCGTTCCAGCTCGTGACCGGCCGGGTCTGGCAGGGCAGCGCCTTCGGCGGCGCCCGCGGCCGCACGGACGTGCCACGCATCGTCGATTGGTACATGGAGGGCAAGATCAACATCGACGACCTGATCACCCACGTGCTGCCGCTT
>CAHJXG010000597.1 GCA_903644035.1 Rhodospirillales bacterium | reverse complement strand
CCGAAGAACACCGGCGTCAGGTGCCCGGCGTTGAAGCTCTCCAGGTCGAACTCCGGCAGCGCCGCCTGGACCAGTTCCAGCTCCTCGCCCAGCGCGATCATCCGCGGATCGCTCTGCTCCAGCGTGTCCGTCAGATGCAGGTCGCGGGTCCGCACGTCATAGGTGCCGGCGAAGGTCTGGGCGCGGCCGACCGGCCAGGTCACCGGCGCCGTGTCCAGCGCCAGGGTGCTGGCGACCTCGTCCACGATCTCGAAGGGATCGCGCGCCTCGCGGTCCATCTTGTTGATGAAGGTGATGATCGGGATGTCGCGCAGGCGGCAGATCTCGAACAGCTTGCGGGTCCGGGCCTCGATCCCCTTGGCGGCGTCGATCACCATGACCGCGGAGTCCACGGCGGTCAGCGTGCGGTAGGTGTCCTCGCTGAAATCCTCATGGCCAGGCGTGTCCAGCAGGTTGAACACGCAGCCGGAGTACTCGAACGTCATCACGGAGGTCACGACGGAAATGCCGCGGTCGCGCTCGATCCCCATCCAGTCCGACCGGGTGCGCCGCCGCTCGCCCTTGGCCCGCACGTTGCCGGCCAGCTGAATGGCGCCGCCGGCGCGCAGCAGCCGCTCGGTCAGCGTCGTCTTGCCGGCGTCGGGGTGCGAGATGATCGCGAAGGTGCGGCGGCGGGCGATCTCTTCGTTGGGTGTCATCAGGGCCCTCAAATACAAAACGCCGGGCAGGACCCGGCGCTTGCACACTCCATATAGGGACGGGTCAGCGCGAGTAGAACTCGACGACCAGGTTCGGCTCCATCGACACGGGATACGGCACGTCGGTCAGCTTGGGCGCGCGGCCGAAGCGGCCCTTCATGGCGCGGTGGTCCACCTCCAAGTAGTCCGGCACGTCCCGCTCCCCGCTCTGCGCCGCGTCCAGCACGACGGCGAGCTGCTTCGACTTCTCCCGCACCTCGATCTCGTCGCCGTCGCGCACCAGGAACGAGGGGATGTTCACCTTCCTGCCGTTCACCGTGACGTGGCCGTGGTTGATGAACTGGCGGGAGGCGAAGGGCGTGATGGCGAACTTCAGGCGGTACACGACCGCGTCCAGCCGGCGCTCCAGCAGCTCGATCAGGTTCTCGCTGGTGTCGCCCTTGCGGCGCACGGCCTCGTCATAATACTTGCGGAACTGCTTCTCGCCGATGTTGCCGTAGTAGCCCTTGAGCTTCTGCTTCGCCATGAGCTGGATGCCGAAGTCGGTCGGCTTCTGCTTGCGGCGCTGGCCGTGCTGGCCGGGTCCGTATTCGCGCTTGTTGATGGGCGACTTGGCGCGGCCCCACAGGTTGACACCCAGGCGGCGGTTGATCTTGTACTTGCTTTCGGCGCGCTTGGTCATGCGCAGGCTCCATCGTCTGTGCAGCGCTTCTGCGCCGCTTGTTGCACCGGTAGGCCGCAAAGCGATGCGGCGGGCGCACGCCCCGAGGGCGCGTCCACGTTCCCGGCAGTGCGCGGGTCGTAAGACCGCGGCGCCCGGTTGTCAAACCGGCGCGATGGCCGCATGTGTGCCGGCATGATCACACGCGGCGACATCCTCTGGCTCGGCATCGCGTCCGGCGTGACGGGCGGCATCATCGGCGGCTCGATGCTGGGCATCGGCATGGACCTGATGGCGAACGGGCAGCCGTGGGGCCTGATCCCCATCATCATCGGCGGCCCGTCCTCCGCCATCATCGGCTGGCTGCTGTCCCGCCGCCTCGCGAAGCGGCTCACAACTCCGGATTAAGGTCGTCCGGCTCCAGCCGGCCGCGCCGCCGCCGGCCCAGCGCCAGCATGTGGATCACGCCGTGCAGGGTACGCAGCTCCTGTTCCGTCACCTCGCCACGCTGGAACAGATGATACAGGTTGCGCACCATGCCGGGCCGCTTCGGCGCGTTGCGCAGGAAGCCGCTCGCGTCCAGCTCGTCGATCAGGTGCGTCAGCAGGTTCTCGATCTCACCCTTCGGCGCCACCGCCGTCCCGTTGGTCATCAGGCGCTGGCCCGGCGTGGCGTCCGCCGCGGTCCACCACTCGTAGGCCATGACCATGACGGCCTGCGCCAGGTTCAGGCTGTCGAACGCGGGGTTGATGGGGTAGCGCACCAAGGTGTCGGCCTGCGCCATGTCGTCGTTGTCGAGGCCGGCGCGCTCCGGCCCGAACAGGATGCCGCAGCGCAGGCCCCGTTGCCCGGCCTCCCGCAGCGTCCCGGCCGCGGCGCGGGCCGTCATCACGGGCTTGATGACATGGCGCGGGCGCGGGCAGGTGGCGAAGACGCGGTGCAGGTCGGCGACCGCGTCGGCCACGGTGTCGTGCAAGGTCGATTGGTCGAGGATGCGGTCGGCGCCGGACGCGGTGCGCCAGGCGCGCTCCTGCGGCCAGCCGTCGCGCGGCGCCACCAGGCGCAAATGGAACAGGCCGCCATTCGCCATGGCCCGGGCGCAGGCGCCGATGTTGTCGGCAAGCTGCGGGCGGACCAGGATGACGACCGGGCTGTTCTCGCCCATCGGCGCCAGCTCGGCGCCCCCGTCCCGCCCGGTCATGCCGGGGACGCTGCGACCCGGCGCCAATCGGTGGTCCCGTCCGGGCGGTCCTCGAATGCCACGCCCCGCGCCAGCCATTCGGCCCGGATCGCGTCGGCCCGGGCAAAGTCGCGGGCGCGGCGCGCGGCGATGCGGTCGGCGATGGCCGCCTCGATGGCGTCCGTGTCGTCTCCGCCCTGGAACCACGCCGCGGGATCAGCCTGCAGCAAGATCGGAAGA
>CAHJXG010000596.1 GCA_903644035.1 Rhodospirillales bacterium | reverse complement strand
CGTCATCACAGCCTCACTGCTCAGCCAGCCCCCTCGAATCAGAAACACTGAATCCGTGCAACCCTAAACCGCTCTAGTAGCTCCTTCAGCGTTTCCGGAGCGGACAAAGGATCAATGAAGGTTCCGGCAGTACGGTGACACCCCGTCTGGGATGAGACTACACGTCGGCGGCGAGGCGTATGCCCGAAAACTGCCAGCGCGATGCGGCGGGGAAGAAGTTGCGGTAGCTGGGCCGGTCGTGCCCCGCTGCCGTGGCACAGGACCGACCGCGCAACACCATCTGGTTGACCATGAACTTGCCATTGTATTCGCCCAGCGCGCCAGGTTCGGCCCGGTATCCGGGGTATGGAAGATAGGCGCTACCCGTCCACTCCCATACATCCTGCCGGATGCCGGGGTGCAGGGGGGCGGGATGCAGGCGGTTGCCGGACGGCGCTGGCGTAGACGGATGCAGGCGGGCGGCCACCTCCCACTCGAACTCCGTGGGCAGGCGATGCCCGGCCCACTCGGCATAAGCGGCAGCCTCGTAGAAGCTGACGTGAGTCACAGGCTCGTCGTCGCGCACCGGGCGCAAGCCGTGCAGGGTGTAGGTCTGCCATTCGCCGCCGTGGTGCAGCCAGTAGCCCGGTGCGTCCCAGTTCCCATGCTGGCAGGCGGCCCAGCCGTCTGACAGCCACAGCTCTGGGCGGGTGTAGCCACCATCCCGGATAAAGGCGCGGTACTCGCCGTTGCTGACGGAGCGATCCGCCAACCGGCAGCCAGGCAGAAAGGTGGTGTGGGTCGGGCCCTCGTTGTCGAAGTGGAAGTCCGGCATGGCCGTCCCAGCGCCCACGCCGACCTGGTGCAACCCGGCCGGCACGTCCAGCCAGCCCGGCGGCGCCGACGGCAGGGCGGCGTGGGCGGGCGGCTCCGGTGCGTAGGCGGGGAACAAGGGCGATTGGAAGAACGCGTGCTTGATGTCGGTGATCAACAGCTCCTGGTGCTGCTGCTCATGGTGCAGGCCGGTACGCACCAGGGTCGCCACGTCCGCCCGGTCGGTGTCCAGCAAGCGCTGCATCGCCGCGTCCACGTGCGCGCGGTAAGCCGCCACATCGGTCACGCCGGGACGGCTGAGCAGGCCACGGTTGGGGCGCGGGTGCCGCGGACCGGCTGCCACGTAGTACGAGTTGAAGATGTAGGCGAAATCCGGGTGGAACTGCTCGTAGCCGGGCAGCAGCGGCTTGAGCAGGAACGTTTCGAAGAACCAAGTGGTGTGCGCCCGGTGCCATTTGGTGGGGCTGGCGTCGGGCATCGACTGGATGGTCTGGTCCTCGGCCGAAAGCGGGGCGGCGAGCGCCTCCGTTTCGTCACGGACCTGGCAGAACCGCTCGCGCAACGGGGTACGGTCGGTGGTGTCGTCGAGCATCGGCAAGGTCCCGGTGGTTCAAATGCAGCCTTGCCATCCCAAATGGACCGGCCTGGCGGAAAGCCACCCGCCGCATCAACGCCGGAAGCAGCCCCCATAGCAATAGCCTTGCAGAAACCTTCCGGGCGTATGGCGCTGCTGCGGGGTGACCCGGTGGGGCTATCCGTTCCACGCAAGACGCTGCCCAGCAAGTGTTTCTACGATGCCGAAGGATCGCGGCTGTTCGAGGCCATCTGCGAGCTGCCGGAGTATCACGTCATGCGCATGGAAACGGCGCAGCTCACGGATATCGCGTCCGAGTTGGCAGGTTTCGTGCGGGATGGTGCCGCGCTGGTGGAGTTCGGAAGCAGCGCAAGCGCCAAGACCCGGCTGCTGCTGGATGCGCTGCCGGGGCTGGGCTGCTACGTCCCGATCGACATCAGCCAGGCGGCGCTGGACTGGGCCGTTGCTGCGCTGGTGGATGACTACCCGGGGCTCCCGACGTGGCCGCTGGCAGGTGACTTCACCGTCCGGCCGCACCTGCCGGATGGTGCTGATGGGCGTCCGGTGGTGGGGTTCTTCCCGGGCTCCACGATCGGCAACCTTCCGTCCGACGAGGCGACGGCGTTCCTGGGCAGGGTTCGCATGCTGCTGGGCGCCGGGTCGAGCCTGATCCTGGGAGCAGACCACACCCGCGCGGCATCCCTGCTGGTGCCGGCCTATGATGACGCGCAGGGTGTCACGGCGGCGTTCAACAGGAACGTCCTGGTGCGCCTGAACCGGGAGTGCGGGGCCGATTTCGATCTGGCGATGTTCGAGCACCGGGCGGTGTGGAACGCGACCGAGGGGCGCGTGGAGATGCACTTGGCGAGCCGGACCGACCAGGTGGTCGTACTGGGTGGCCGCCGCATCGCGTTCGCAGCGGGCGAGACCATCCACACTAAGAACTCCTACAAGTACCATCCGGAGCAGCTGGACGGTCTAGCAACAAGAGCCGGATGGGAACTGGCGGAGCGGTGGCTTCACCGCCTGACGGCCCCGAACGGCAAGGAGTGGGTGTTTGGCACGACCATAATGAACGCTTGGCATCGAGGCCGTGAACCGAAGGCAAGGATTGCCTTCACTGACCGAACGCATCAGTTCCGACAGCTTATACCGGTGCCCGGTTCGTCCATCGCCTCGATCTCTGGCGCCGAGTGTAGGGGCTTAGGCCTCGGGTTGAGCCAAATTCGATGTCTATCTGACGCACCTTCCTCTCCGAACCGGACTGTCTGCGATCGGCCAGGATTGTGGTGCCTGGGTGAATCGTTGAATGACACTTAGCCACAGGCTGACAGGCGACGTGTGAAGCTTCTTGAGCAAACCACTGGAGCTACCGCAAACGTTCGTCAGTGTGACCAATCCTGGAGAGCGGCTTACGTTCGATTACATACCGATATTCAGGACAATCTTGCCGCGGGCGCGGCCGGCCTCGGACAGCGCAAGCGCCTGCTTGACCTCCTCAAACGGCAGCACCGTATCGACATGCGGCGTCACCTTGCCGGCCTCGACCAGTTCCTTGATTGACGTCAGGTTTCGCGCGCTCGGCAACGTGAAGGACCGTGTGACGCCGACGCCGTAGCGCTCGGCCTCACCGTCGGGGAACGCCACCACTGTCACCATGAAGCCGCCCTTCCGCAGGGTCTGGAACGCCCGCTGGAACGTACTGCCACCCATTGTGTCGAATACGACATCCATGTCGCGGGCAGCCTGCTCGAACGGCTGGCTAGTGTAGTCGATGAAGTCGTCCGCGCCGAGGCTGCTGACGAACTCCTCGTTGCGCGCGGAGGCCACGGCCGTGACGTGCGCGCCGTTGGCCTTGGCGAACTGCACTGCGAGCGAGCCGACGCCGCCCGAGCTGTTGGTGATTAGCAGACGCTGGCCCCCCGTGAGGCCGGCTTCGTCGAAGATCGCCTGCCACGCGGTAGATCCAGCCAATGGCAGCGCCGCCGCCTGAACGAAGTTCAGGTTGGACGGCTTGCGCGCCATGTCGGCCGCCTTGACAATAGCGTATTCGGCGAAGGCGCCGGTGTGGACCATGCCGAAGATGGCCTCACCCGGCGCAAAGCTGTTGACGTCGGCGCCGAGCTTCTCAATCGTGCCGACGAGTTCGCCACCCATGTGGATGGGCAGGGTCATGCCCAGGCGCTGGCCGGCCCCGCTGCGTATCTTCCAATCAATTGGGTTCACACCGGCGGCGTGGACTTTCACCAGTATTTCTCCGGCCTTCGGCTCTGGACGTTCGATGTCGACGATCCGCACCACCTCGTTGTTCCCATAATCGTTGATGATCGCTGCCTTCATCTTACCCTCCGGGTGTTCATAGAAGATGTTGTGCCAGTCGCGACGGTGCTCCCGTTGGCGACGTGTCAGATTCGTGCGGCTGGGCGATCGTGGCGCGCGATGGCGACGACCACGAGGAAGCTCATACATGCGGCCAGACCGCCGGCCAGGAACACTGTGCTGTAGCCGAGGCGGTCAGCGATGACGCCCGTCACCGGCCCGGTCGCGCCGAGGGCAAAGTCCTGAAACATCGCCAGGCCTCCCGCCGCGGTGCCACGCAGGTGGGGCGGCACGCGCCGCACTACCTCGATGCCCATGGCAGGGAACATGAGGGAACAGCCCAGGCCTGTCAGGGCAGCGCCCGCAAGTGCCACCGCCGGATCGGGCGCCTGCCATAGCAGGAACTGTCCCGCACCCTCGGCGGCCATGGATGCCAGGGCGACCGGGATGCTGCCGATCCGGTCTGGTAGGTTCCCGGCCAGGACGCGCACCAGCACGAAGGCACCACCGAAGCAGGTCAGGCCTAGCTCCGCGTGCGGCCAACCACGGCTCATGAACATCAGTGTCATGAATGAACCGATCGCGGCATAGCCGACGCCTTGCAGGGTGACTGCCAGGCCTGCTTTCCAGATGCGGCCGACGATACGCCAGAACGGCGACCGCGCGCCGTTGACGACGGGCACGGCCTCAACCGGCAGCACCATCGCGAGCGCGAGAAGCGGAGCAACCGTGCACGCGATCATGGTGCCTACGAAGCCGGTCCACTCGAACAGTGCCAGGCCAATTGGACTGCCGGCCGCGAGCGCCGCGTAAAGGGCCATGCCGACTACGGCGAACACCAGGCCCGAGCGGTTCGGTCCGGTGACGCCGAAGCACCAAGCGATCAATCCGACCGTCGCGAGGCTTTCGCCCAGTCCGAGCAGCAACCGGCCGGCCAGCAGGATCGCGTAGGCGACCGGGGCAGGACTGCCTGACCATCCCGCACCGGAGCAGAGCAGACCGGCAGCGGCGTAGGCCAGCAAACCCAGCACCATGCAGCGCCGACTGCCTCGGGCGTCGGCGATCCGGCCGGCCATCCCACGGGTCAAGATGGTGGACGCGAACGCGATCCCGACCGCGATCCCGGCAAGGCCGTTTCCGTAGCCCAGCTTGGTCGTGACAAACACCGGTATGACTGGCAGAGCCAAGGCAATGCAGAGGTAGGCAACGAACAACGCCGAAGCGAGCCAGTAGAGTAGGAGCATACGACGATGGGTGCGGACCGGCTCGGCAGGGTGAGGCGACATGGGCGGCAAACCTTCAGTTCCTGCTTGCTCCTGCATCCACGCGACGTTGCGTGGACTCTCGACGAGCAACGGTGACCGTGATAGGCGATCTTCTTAACGATGTGTCGCCAAACGGCATCGCGCAAAGGCCAACCTATGTTCGTCAAGCCTTTTAGCATCCACCGCGGCCGCAAGCAGCGCGGCATGGGCCTGCCGACGCACGCCCATGAGGCCTCACAGCTGACTTTCGCAGCGTCCGGAATGTTGCAGGTCCACACGGACGAAGGACGCTGGCTGGTGCCGCCGCAACTCGCGGCCTGGGTTCCGGCAGGAACCCCGCACCGGGTGGAGGTGCTGACCGACAGCGAGCTGTGGATTGTACACTGGGGGCAGCCGACGGTGCGAGCATGGTCGCCGCTGCTGTTGAACCGGCCTTTTGCGTTGCGGGTAACACCGCTGCTGCGCTCCTTGCTCGACGCGGCATTCGCTCCGGCCATCGGACCGGAGAAGACTGAACTCGTGGTCCGGCTGATGCTCCACGAGCTGACGGACATGGCGGACGCGCCAACGTTCCTGCCGCTGCCGGCTAGCCCTTTGGGCCGGCGCGTGGCCGATCTCGCGCTGAACGACTACCAGAATCGGCTAAGTGTGGGCGAGCTTGCGTCACGCGCCGCAACTTCCATCCGCACCTTAAGCAGACTTTTCCCGGCAGAGACTGGCTTCACCTTCAAGGCTTGGCGGCAGCGGGCGCGGATCGTGCACGCGATGGACCGGCTCGCTCGAGGAAACTCGATCGCCGTTGTGTCAGCCCAGACCGGCTTCGCCAGCACGGCTGCGTTCTCAAGCGCCTTCCGGCAGGTGACAGCCATGACACCGACGGCGTTCCTCGGACGGCCAAACACGTCAATGACGTCCCCTGGGTAAGGCGGCACAAGACGCATCTTGCCTGTCGGTAGGGGGCCGGTAAGGGTCGAGGCTGTGTGAAAACTCGTTTTCCGCCGGGTGTCGGCCAGATTTCCCCCGATTCGGGGGCGCTGCGACCTGCGGCGATCCCCCGAGCTGGCGTTGCGAACGGGTCGGCTGATCCTGGCTTTCAGGCCCTGATCGCCTGGCTATGTTGCAATCTTCAGCTGCGGGCATGATGGCAGCCGATCGGGTCATTGAGTTTATCAAGCCGCCTCGAGCTCGAGCCGTTTGCTGAGAATCTGAGCTGCCTCAGC
>CAHJXG010000595.1 GCA_903644035.1 Rhodospirillales bacterium | reverse complement strand
TCGCCGGGCTGCTGTCCCGCATGGGCGTGCGCACCGCGGAAGCCGGGCGCGTGGCCGTGGAGCCGGTGCTGCGCCGCCTGAAGCCGATGCCGGAAGCCGTGCCGCCACCGCCGCCGCCCGCGCGCACGCCCAATCCCGTTTCCCCTCCGGTCAACCGGGACCCGGCGCCTGAGCCCATCCGCCCACCCGTCCGCCCGGACCCCACCGGGATCTCGATCCCCGTCGTCACCGCCCCGGTCATCACCGAGGCCAGGCGCAAGCTGCCGCCGCAGGCGGAGGCCCCGTCGCCGACCGAGGGCTGGCAGTTCCCGCCGCTGTCGCTGCTCAGCCCCGCCCCGGTCCGTGCCGGGTCGGGTCCCAGCGAGGACGCGCTGCAAGCCAATGCCCGCCTGCTGGAAACCGTGCTGAGCGACTACGGCGTGCAGGGCGCGATCCGCGACATCCGGCCCGGCCCGGTGGTCACGCTGTATGAGCTGGAGCCGGCGCCCGGCATCCGCAGCGCCCGGGTGATCGGCCTGGCCGACGACGTGGCGCGCAGCCTGTGCGTCACCGCCGTCCGCATCGCCACCGTGCCCGGCCGCAACGTCATCGGCATCGAGGTGCCGAACGAAAGGCGGGAGACGGTGTTCCTGTCGGAGCTGCTGGGCAGCGAGGACTGGCGCGGCCATCCCGGCCGCCTCGCCTTGGCCCTGGGCAAGGATATCGGCGGCACCCCGGTCATCGCCGACCTGGCGCGCATGCCGCATCTGCTGATCGCGGGCACCACCGGGTCCGGCAAGTCGGTCGGCATCAACGCCATGATCCTGTCGATCCTGTTCCGCCTGTCGCCGGACCAGTGCCGCCTCATCATGATCGACCCGAAGATGCTCGAGCTGTCGGTCTACGAGGGCATCCCGCATCTGCTGGCGCCCGTGGTGACGGAGCCGTCCAAGGCGGTGACGGCGCTGAAATGGACGACGCGGGAGATGGAGCGGCGCTACCGCGCGATGAGCCAGCTCGGCGTCCGCAACGTCGGCGGCTACAACGACCGCGTGGCCGAGGCGCAGGCCCGCAACGAGACCGTGACCCGGCGCGTGCAGACCGGCTTCGACAGCGAGACCGGGCGGCCGACCTACGAGGAGCAGCCGCTCACGCTGAAGCCCCTGCCCTACATCGTCGTGGTGATCGACGAGATGGCGGACCTGATGATGGTCGCCGGCAAGGAGGTCGAGGCGGCGGTGCAGCGCCTGGCGCAAATGGCGCGCGCCGCCGGCATCCACGTCATCATGGCGACGCAGCGCCCGTCCGTCGACGTGATCACCGGCACCATCAAGGCGAACTTCCCGACCCGCATCAGCTTCCAGGTCATCAGCAAGTTCGACAGCCGCACCATCCTGGGCGAGCAGGGCGCCGAGCAGCTGCTGGGCCAGGGCGACCTGCTGCACATGCAGGGCGGCGGCCGCATCGCCCGCGTGCACGGCCCCTTCGTCGCCGACCGGGAGGTGGAGGACATCGTCGCCTTCCTGCGCGCCCAGGCCGAGCCGACCTACGACGACGAGGTGACGGAAGGCGCGGACAGCGACGACGAGGGCTCCAACCCGTCCTTATCGGGCATCGCCGCGGCCGGGGATGGCGAGAAGGGACTGTTCGACCAGGCAGTCGCCCTGGTCTCCCGAGAAGGCAAGGCGAGCACCAGCTTCATCCAGCGGCACCTCGGCATCGGCTACAACCGCGCAGCCAAGCTGATCGAGCAGATGGAGAAGGAGGGCATCGTGACGGCCGCCAACCACGTGGGCAAGCGCGAGGTGCTGACCCGCTCCACCCGCGACGACGACGATTAAGGAGCCTCGCCATCGAATTCCAGCTTGGCTGCACGCTGCAGTATGACGTCAAGGGTCCCACCGCCTTCATCTTCAACGTCGAGGCCGCCCGCTTCGACCGGCAGGTGGTGCGGAGCGAGACCCTGGACATCACCCCGACGCTCGACGTCGAACGCATCACCCTGCCGGAGAGCGGCAACCGCGTGCTGCGCGTCTGCGCGCAGCCCGGCCCGCTCCGGCTGGAGTATCGCGCCGAGGTGACGCTCGACCCCGTGCTGTGCGAGACGGCCCAGGTCGGCGAGGTCGCGGCGAGCCGCCTGCCCCTCCAGGTCCTGACCCACCTCAACCCCAGCCGCTACTGCCAGTCCGACCGCCTGGCGCTGTTCGCGCAGCGCTCGTTCGGCGGCATGGCGCCAGGGCACCAGCGGGTCGGGATGATCTGCAACTGGATCTGCGACCACGTGGACTACCGCAGCGGCACGACGGACGCGATGACCTCGGCGGCGGACACCCTGATCGAGCGCCAGGGCGTGTGCCGGGACTTCGCCCACCTGGCCATCGCGCTGTGCCGGGCGCTGGGCATCCCGGCGCGGTATGTCAGCGCCTACGCCTGGCGCCTGGAGCCGCCCGATTTCCACGCGGTGTTCGAGGCCTGGCTGGAGGGGCCGGAGGGCGGCGCCTGGTACCTGTTCGACGCGACCCGCAAGTCCGCGATCGACGGCCTGGTCCGCATCGGCATCGGGCGGGACGCCGGGGAGGTCGCGTTCTGCAGCATCTTCGGCGCGTCCGGGAGCGAGGCGCCCCGCGTCTCGATCACCGGGCCGCCCAGCACGGGGCCGACCACGAGCCAGGCGGTCTCCACCTCGTCGCTCTGAGCCGTGCTGAACCCGGCCTCCCCGCTCGCCCGGCTGATGGCCGTGCCGATGCGGCCCGGTGTCGTCGAATGGCTCGGCCTGCGCCCGGCCCGGCTCGCGCCGATGCTGTCGCCCGCGTCCCTCATGCTGACGCCGGGCCAAGGCGTGGCCGGCGACCATTACAGCAGCGCCACCCAGGGCGCCCGGCAGGTCACGGTGATCGCGGCCGAGCACCTGGCGGCCATCGGCAGCTACCTTGGCCAGGACAGCGCGCCGCCCGGGCTGCTGCGGCGCAACGTCGTGGTGCGCGGGATCAACCTGGGCGCCTTGAAGTCGCGGCGCTTTCGCCTGGGCGATGCGCTGCTCGAATGCAGCGGGGACTGCCATCCCTGCTCCAAGATGGAACGGCTGCTGGGCGCGGGCGGCTACAACGCGGTGCGCGGCCATGGCGGCATTACGGCGCGGGTGCTGGAGGGGGGCGAGGTGCGGCTGGGCGATCTGCTCACGCCGTTGGACTAGCCGCGGCGCCGGCCGTCGCGCGGGCAAGGGGCGGACATGCGGCATCGGCGCTTCGCCGCGGCGCGATGGACTGGCATGATGCCGCAATGACCTATCCGGCGTGGCTGCCTGTGCTGCTTGGGGTCCTGACCGCGGTCGGGCCGCTGTCCACCGACATGTACCTGCCGGCGTTCCCGGCGATCGAGGCCTCCCTGGGCGGGCGGCCCGGCACGGCGCAGGTCACGCTCGCGACCTGGTTCGCCGGCCTCGCCATCGGGCAGATCACCCAGGGGTCGCTGTCCGACCGCTACGGCCGGCGGGGGCCGCTGGTGATTGGCACGGCGGTCTATACCCTCGCCAACGCCGGCTGCGCCCTGGCGCCCGACCTGCTCACCCTGTCGGTGCTGCGCTTCGTCGCGGCGTTCGGCGGCTCGGCCAGCATGGTGATCCCCCGCGCCGTCGTGCGCGACCTGGCGGACGGGCTGGCTGCGGCGCACCTGATGTCCCGGCTGATGCTGGTGATGGGCGTGGCCCCGATCCTGGCGCCGACGCTGGGCGGCCTCATCCTCGGCTATGCGCCGTGGCACGCGATCTTCTGGTTCACCGCGGCCTATGGCGGCGTCTGCTGCGTGCTGGTCTGGCGCTTCCTGCCGGACACGCTGCCGCCGCACCGGCGGATGCAGCTCGGCTTCGGCAACCTCGCGGCCCGCTATGCCGGGGTGCTGCGGGACCGGGTGTTCCTGTCCTATGCCATGATGAGCGGCTGGGGGATGTTCGGCATGTTCGCCTACATCGGCGGCTCGCCGCCCGTCCTGATCCAGCGTTTCGCGTTCAGCCCGGCGCAATACGGCATGATGTTCGGCGCCAGCGCCGGGGCGTTCATCCTGGCGTCGCAGGTCAACCCGCGCATCCTGTCCCGGGTCGGCGCGGCACGTGTGCTGCGGATCGGCACCATGGTGTATCTGGCCGCCGCCGTCACGCTGCTGACCTGCGCCGTGCTGGATGTGGGCGGCGTCTATGGCGTCGTGCTGCCGGTGGTGCTGGCGATGGGCAGCATGGGGTTCGTGATGCCCAACTCGGCGGTCGGCGCGCTGTCCCGCCACGCGGCGCAGGCCGGCAGCGCGTCCGCGCTGATGGGTACCATCGGCTTCTGCCTCGCGGCGCTCAGCGGCGTGCTGGTCGGCATCTTGAGCGATGGCACGGCGCGGCCCATGGCCCTACTGATGCTGGCCGGCGCCGTGGGCGCCGTGCTGGCCGACCGTCTACGGCCGCCTGCCTCGATCCCGCACATGATGGACATCGCCCCATGACTCTCCTGATCGGCATCCCCGCCTGCACGCGGACCCTCAACGGCCATATGCAGCATGCCACCCCAGCCCGGTACGGCACGGCCCTGATGGGCGCCGCCGATGCGCTCCCGGTACTGATCCCGCCTTTGGGGGACGTGACCCTCGCCATGCTCGACCGGCTGGACGGGCTGCTGCTGTCCGGCAGCCCCAGCAACGTGGAGCCGAGCCGCTACGGTGCGGAGGACGAGACGCCCGACGCCCACGACGCCGCCCGCGACCGCACGACCCTGCCGCTGATCCGCGAGGCGCTGCGCCGGGACATGCCGCTGCTGGCGATCTGCCGCGGCATCCAGGAGCTGAACGTGGCGCTGGGCGGCAGCCTGCATCAGCAGGTGCATCTCGTGCCGGGCCGGCTGGACCACCGCGGCGGGCCGGGTCCGCACAGCCGGGCCTTCGCGCCGAAGCACGACGTGGCGCTGTCGGGCGAACTCGCGCGGCTGCTGGGGCATGAGCGCATCCGGGTGAACTCGGTGCACGGCCAGGCGATTGACCGCTTGGCGGACGGATTGGTGGCGGAGGCCGTGGCGCCCGACGGCACGGTCGAGGCCGTGCGGGTGCCGGACGCCCGCTTCGCGTTCGGGGTGCAGTGGCATCCGGAGTGGGACTATGCTTCGGACACCAACAGCGTCACGCTGTTCCGCGCCTTCGGCCGCGCCTGCCGCGCCTATGCCGGCGGGATCAGGACGGCGGCGTGAGCATCGGCGCGGCACGGGGCTGACGAAGGGAGCTGACCATGGATCTGCATATGGCGGGCAAGCGCGCCTTGGTGACCGGCGGCTCGAAGGGCATCGGCCGGGCCAGCGCCGAGGCCCTGGCCGAGGAGGGCTGCGATGTCGTCCTGGTCGCCCGTGACCCGGCGGCGTTGGAGGAGGCGGCTGCCGCCGTGCGGTCACGCCGACAGGTGCGGGTCGAGACCATCGCCGCCGACCTGTCCCGACAGGCGGAGGTCGAGCGCGTTGCCGCCGACGCCGGCGCGGTCGATATCCTGGTGAACAACGCGGGCGCCATCCCGCCGGGTGGCCTGCTGGCGGTGGACGACGCGACGCTGCGCGCCGCCTGGGACCTCAAGGTGTTCGGCTTCATCAGCCTGTGCCGCGCGCTGTATCCCGTGCTGAAGGCCCGTCAGGGCGTGGTCGTGAACGTGATCGGGGCGGCCGGGGAGACGTTCGACCCCGGATACATCGCAGGCGTCGCGGGCAACGCCGCCCTGATGGCGTTCACCCGCGCGCTGGGCCGCGGCGCCCATGCGGACGCCGTCCGGGCGGTGGCGATCAACCCCGG
>CAHJXG010000594.1 GCA_903644035.1 Rhodospirillales bacterium | reverse complement strand
GGGTCCGATCACCATCAGCGTGCCAACGCTGGCACCCTCCGACCGCTTCCTGACCGAGGTGCTGGCCATGCGCCCGGCGCGGACCTACCGGGCGCCGGACGGCGAGGCCGAGGTGCATGTCTATGAGATGGGCGAGGGCGGCCCGGCCGCCGAGCTGCACGTCCGCATCGATCCCCAGCGTCCACCGGCGCAGCCCGGCGCCGGCGGCGTCCACCACGTCGCGTTCCGCATCCCGGACGCCGATTACGACGCCTGGGTTGAGCGCTACCAGCGTCTCGGCATCCGCTCCAGCGGCCCGGTGGACCGGTTCTACTTTCGCAGCCTGTATGCCCGCGCCGGCGGCATCCTGTATGAGATCGCCACCGACGGCCCGGGCTTCGCCACCGACGAGCCGATGGAGGCGCTGGGCGAACGCCTGTCGCTGCCGCCGTTCCTGGAAGCGCAGCGCACGGCGATCGAGCGCAAGCTGAAGCCGCTGTGAGGCGGGCCGGGCAGCGGGGCTACGCCCCCTCGCCCGGCGTCAGCGCGGCCTGCACGGCGTCGTCCACCGTCTCCAGCCACACGAAGCGCAGCTTGTCCCGCGCGCTGGGCGGGATGTCGTCATAGTCGCGGCGGTTGCGCGCCGGCAGCATGACGGTGGTGATGCCGGCCCGCGCCGCCGCCACGACCTTCTCCCGGATGCCGCCGACCGGCAGCACCAGGCCGCGCAGGCTGATCTCCCCGGTCATCGCCGTCGCCGGGTCCACTGCCCGGCGCAGCAGCAGCGACGCCAGCGACATGAACATCGCGACGCCGGCCGACGGCCCGTCCTTCGGGATGGCGCCCGCGGGCACGTGGATGTGGATGTCGCCTTCGAGCAGGCTCGGCTCGATGCCAAGCTGCTCCGCCCGTGACTTCACGAGGCTCAGCGCCGCCTGCGCGCTCTCCTTCATCACGTCGCCGAGCTGGCCGGTGAGGATCAGCCGGCCGCCGCCGGGCATCCGGCTGCTCTCGATGAACAGGATGTCGCCGCCCACCGGCGTCCAGGCCAGGCCCGTCGCCACGCCCGGCATCGCGGCGCGGCCGGCGACTTCTGGATCGAAGCGGCTCGGCCCCAGGATCGCCGGCAGGCTCTCCGTGCCGATGCGGATCGGGCGCTCGGCTTCCCCTTCGGCCACGCGCACGGCGGCAGAGCGGAACACCGCGCCGACCTCGCGTTCCAGGCTCCGCACGCCGGCCTCCCGCGTGTAGTCGCCGATGATGGACGCGAGCGCGTCGTCGTCCACCTCCACGTCGCCATCCGCCAGGCCGTTCTGCGCCTGCTGCCGCGGCACGAGGTAGCGCCGGGCGATGGCCTGCTTCTCCTCCGCGGTGTAGCCGGAGAGCTGCACCACCTCCATGCGGTCGCGCAGCGGGCCGGGGATGGTGTCGAGCTGGTTGGCCGTCGCGATGAACAGCACGCGGCTCAGGTCGAACGGCACGGCGAGGTAGGCGTCGCGGAAGCTGTTGTTCTGCTCGGGGTCGAGCACCTCCAGCATGGCCGACGCCGGGTCGCCCTGGAACCCGCCGCTGCCGAGCTTGTCGATCTCGTCCAGCATCATCACGCATTCGCGGGAGCCGGCGCGGCGGATCGCCTGGATGATGTTGCCCGGCAGCGCGCCGATGTAGGTGCGGCGGTGCCCCCGGACCTCGGACTCGTCGTGCACGCCGCCCAGGCTGACCCGCACGAATGGCTGGCCGGTGGCGTGGGCGATGCTCTGGCCGAGGCTCGTCTTGCCGACGCCCGGCGGTCCCACGAAGCACAGGATCGGCCCCTTGCCGCCGGGGTTCAGCTTGCGGACCGCGAGGAACTCGACGATGCGCCGCTTGATCTTCTCCAGGCCGAAATGCTCCGCGTCCAGCACCCGGCGCGCCGCGGCCACGTCGATGGGGGGCGTCTCGCCCAGCGTCCACGGCAGTTCCGACAGCCATTCAAGGTAGGTCCGCACCATGCCCACCTCCGGGCTGCCCTCCGGCATCTGCTTGAGCCGGCGCAGCTCGCGCTTGGCCGAGCGTTCCGCCTCCTCCGGCAGCCCGGCCTCGTTCAGCGCCCGTTCGAGGTCCTGCAGCTCCGGGGCGCCGTCGTCCTCGCCCAGCTCCTTCTGGATCGCCTTGAGCTGCTCGCGCAGCATGAACTCGCGCTGCCGGCCGGCCATCGTCTCCCGCGTGCGCTTGCCGATGTCGGCGGACAGGCGCAGCACCTCAAGCCGGTAGGCGAGCCGCCACAGCACGCGGTCGAGGCGCGCCGGCAGGTCGATGATCTCCAGGATCTCCTGCTTCTCCGCCGGCGCCAGGTCCAGGAGGCCCGACACCAGGTCGGCCAGCAGCCCCGGCGGCTCCACGTTCTGGATGGTCGCGACCAGGTCCGGCGGCACCTGCTCGACCAGCCGCAGGGTCTCCAGCGCGCGTTCGCGAAGCTGGTGGGTGCGGGCCGCGATCTCGGCGCCGTCCGCGTCGGGTTCCGGGATGCGCTCGACATGCGCCGCCAGGGTGGGCGAGTCCTGCATTGCGCCGGTGAGCCGCACGCGGCCGATCCCCTGGAGGATCGCATGGTGCGTGCCGTCCGGCGCGGTGAGGTAGCGCAGCAGCCGGGCCTCCGTGCCGATGGGGTGCAGGTCGGCCAGGCCAGGCCTGTCCGTCGCGGGATCGCGCTGCAGCACGACGGCGACGTGCCGGCTCTCCCGCGCCGCCGCCTGCAGGGCCTCGGTCATGATGGCGCGCGTGGCGGCGAGCGGGATCACCGCGCCGGGGAACAGCACGGCCTCCTGCACCGCGACGACGATCAGCGCGTCCTCCGGCAACGGGGAGGGCGTCAGGGTCGGGGCGGGGGCGTCCATCACGGCATCTTTCGCAGAACGATGGTCAGGCAGCCGTCCGCCAGGTCGCGGCGGGCCAGTTCGAACGTGCCGGGTGGCAGGGCGATGCGCCGCTCAAACGGTCCGTGCGGCAACTCCATGCGGTGGACCCGTGTGGAGCCGGGCAGCGCCGGAAGCCGGTGCGTGCCGACGATGGCAAGCTCGCGGTGCGAGATGACCAGCTCGACATCCGACACGCGCACGCCCGGCAAAGCGGCAATCAGGATCAGCTCGCCCGGCGTCTCCAGCAGATCGACCGGCGGCTCCCACCCGGTCGCGGCGGGACGGAAGAACTCGCGGTTCAGGCGGTCGGCGCGCGCCACGAGGGCGAGGGCGTCGGCCCACATCAGGTTGGCTGGGGTCCGGGGCACGGCGGCCTCCTTATCTAGAATGGCGGGGGCATCGCCGTGAATGCGACGGCCGCCGCCCGTTGGTTGGCTCCGCGCGGCGCGGGGCTGCCATCCCTGTTTAGGTGATGCCGCGCAGAGACACGATCAACCCGTCGGCATCGGCCTGCGCTCCGCCCGATCAACGCTCCCTGGGCGGTTCCGGCAACTGCTGGAACCAGCCATCGAGCCGTTCGATGGCCCGTTCCATGACGTCGGCCAGCACGGCGCGCGACACCCGGCACTCCCGCGGCAGCTCTCCCATTTTCGCATACGGCAGGCGGCTGGTGGTGTCGTCCTCCACGCAGTAGATCCGGTAATCGTCCAAGCCATCGACGTCGAAGATCTCGAACGCGGTTCGGTCAGGCACGGGAACGGGCGCGAACCCCGGCGGAAGTTTGTCCTCCAGGTGCTCCAACCCGTACGCTTCCTCCTCAATGCTCAGGAACGCCGTCACGGGGTCGGCTGCCATCAGTGCCGGGGCGCATCGTAGCCCGATGGTTTTTCTCCATCCGTGCAGTTCGGCCATGACGCTGTTCAGGGTCGCTTGGTTCCATGATGACCCAAGCTGCTCGCCGCAGATGAATACGCAGAACACGCCATACATCCAAGGCTTGTAGGTCGGCCTGCGGTCCCAATCGAGTTGGACCGCGAAGACTTCAGGGTCACCGATCACATCCGTGGACTGACGCCCTCTTGCGGCTTGCTCAAATGCTTGGCCCCTCCCGCTTCTCGACAGCGGCGCTCGGATACCCGTCCAGGAACGCTCGTTTCGGCACCAGGTCGTCAATGCCAAATCCTGAAAGCCGCTTTCTCGCGGCGACGCTTTTTGTCCGCACTTCGGGGTTCTCCTCAACCGCCCGTCCATACCAGTAACGGGCCGAATGCGGGTCGCCAAGCGCCTCGTAACATTCGGCGATCTTTTCACCCAAGTAGCCGGCGTCAAGAGACGGGTCTCCATCGGCCATGAACAAGTAGATCCGCATCGCCTCCTTCCAGCGAGAGCTTTCCACCAACTCACGCGCCCTTTGCTCCAGCACGTTGAAATCCACTCTCATGCTTTTTCCCCTTATTTCAGTGGTATATGAAGGTTCATGCCGCCCTGTTCCAGATTGATATGAAATACTTGCCCATCGAGGTATTGGCCGGACTGAAGATCAAACCTCAAAATCATCCCGTTCGGAAAGATGAACGGTGCTGCGCCTTTTTTCGTGGGAACCGAGCGAGGCATTCCTCCGCCAAGAGCCTCTAAGTCCGAAGCGATATCTCCGGCCAGAACAATGCCGCTCTTTGGTCGGAGGGTCGTTTTGGCCGTTGCTGCAAGCGGAGGAGCCGCGTGCGGACCGGATGAGACCGTTTCTGCGGACGGGGCCCATGCCGGTGGGACGGCAACGTCGGTGTCGCCCCGCAACGCCGCCGCCACCCTGGCGCCAATTGCCCGGGCTACGTCCTGCCCCATCCCCGCTGCCACGGGTGCCAGAAAGGGCCGGGCCGGCATTTTGACCGTCCCCATCTCCTGCGGCACGGCTGCCGGGTCGCTGCTGCCGACTACAGCCTGCAACCCATCCGCCTCCATGCCCACGCTGTCGCGCAACGCCCCGCTTCGCAGTCAGGGTTCGTCGTGCCTGGCGGCGCCTGACGGCTCCGACAAGCCGTCCCGCACGCTTGCCGCCATGCGCGCAGCTTGCTCGGCCAGTGCTCGCGCCATCACCTCCTCGGGGCGCAGGCGTTCAAGGTGTTCGCGAAGTTCGTTCAGTCCTGAAATCTTTGAACCCATTCGCCGCCTGCCTATTCATTCGCAAATGTTCTCTATTTGTTCGAAACGATATGCAAGCGGAAACGAAACGTTTTCGGGTTGGCCCTTCAAAAGCTCGGTGTAAAAGTCGTCCGCCCTTCAGCCTCTGTCAGACCGCAGCCAAAGCTCCAAGCCGCCGTGCAGCGCCGCCCTAAAAAGGGCCGCAGCCTACCCCCGCAGCCGGTCCAGCGGCATCGGCGCCGCGTGCGGCCGGGTCGCCAGCATGGCGTCGATCAGCGCCAGCGCCTCCATCCGGCCGCTGTTGGCCGCCTGCTCGAACGGGGTCCAGGTCTGCGTGAAGTCGAGCGGCGCGAACACCGCCCGGTAGCGGTGCAATTCGTTCGGCGTGAGCGGGATGCCGCGGACAAACGCCTTGTGGGCGGAGATGGTCAGCGCCCGGCGCGCATCCGCCGGGTCCAGCTCGAACTTCAGCGCGTCGCCGCAGAACAGGATGCGGCGCGCCCGGTCATGCAGCACCGTGTGCCCGGCGAAGTGCCCGGCCGTCAGGTGCAGCATGAGGCCCGGCAGCGGCTCCAGCACGTCGTCGAACGGCCAGCTCACCTGCAAGGCGCCAGACCATTCGAGGTCGCCGGGATGCAGCGCAAGCTCCGGGTCAAAGCGGTCCTGCAGCTGCCACAGCGCGCCGTAGGCGTGCGGGTGGGAGGCCGCCAGCACCTGCACGCCCCCGAGGTCTGCGATGTGGCGGAGAGCGGCCTCGCTGAACACCGGGCAGCCCTCGAAGCCCATGTTGCCTTGGGACGTCTGGATCAGGTAGGCGCTGGGGCCGATGCCGCTCACCGGCTCGTTCCAGAAGCGCCACACGCCGGGTTCGACCTCGGCCCAATGGCAGGGAAAGCGCGCCTGCGCCTCCTCCCGCGTCCAGAACCGCCAGCCGTCCTGGGGCACCACGTGGCGGGCATCCAGGCACATGGGGCAGGATGGCGGGACGGCGAAGTGCCGCTGCCAATAGCCGCAGTTGTCGCAGACGAAGGCCGGCAGGCGCAGCGCGCCGGCGAAGGGCAGATAACCGGGACTCATGGCGCCGTTGTCGTCCGCGCCGCGGCGGGAGGCAAGGCCCGGCGCCGCCGCCCGGCGAGCTGGTTCAGCACCTCCACCAGCACGGAGAACCCGATGGCGGCGTAGATGTAGCCCTTCGGCACGTGCGCGCCGGAGCCGTCGGCGATCAAGGTCATGCCGATCAGCAGCAGGAAGCTGAGCGCCAGCATCTTCACCGTGGGATGCCGGTTGACGAAGCCGGACACCGGGCCGGAGGCGAGCAGCATGACCACCATCGCGATCACCACCGCCGTCACCATGACCGAAAGCTGGTTCGCCATGCCCACCGCCGTGATGACGCTGTCGAGCGAGAACACGATGTCGAGCAGGCCGATCTGCACGATGGTGCCCGCGAAGCTCGCATGGGCCACAGGAGTGGCGCCATGCTCACCCTCCCCCTCGATGCGCGCGTGGATCTCCTGAGTGCCCTTGTAGACCAGGAACAGCCCGCCGCCGATCAGGACCAGGTCGCGCCAGGACACATCGTGCCCGGCGACGGCGAACACCGGCGCGGTGAGCTGCGTGATCCACGAGATCGCGGCCAGCAGCACGAGGCGCATCGCCAGCGCCAGCGTCAGGCCGATCCGGCGCGCCGACGCCTGCCGCGCCGGCGGCAGCCGGCCCGCGAGGATCGACACGAAGATCAGGTTGTCGATGCCGAGCACCACCTCGAGGAGCGTGAGCGTCAGCAGGCTCGCCCACACCTGAGGATCCGCGAGCCAGGCCATGACCTCGTTCATCAGCACGTCCATCTCACGGCCCCCCTGCGCGCCCGCGGCGCCGGTCCCACCAACCCTGCACCGCGCCAAGCGCGCGCAGCGTGGGTTTTTTCAGGAAAGGCACGTCCTCCGCAAGCAGCAGGGCGCCGAGCGGAAGCATCCAGAAGCCAAGGATGGGAAGGAACCCGACGAGGCCGCCCAGGATGAGCGCCACGCCCAGCGGGATCCGCACCCATCCGGCTCCCGGACGGCGCAGCCACTCGACGCCCCGGCGCACCGGCCCGGGCAACCCGGCCAGCAGGCGGCGCATCGGGCGTTCGTCAATCGTGTCAGGATCGGCCATCGTTCTCGGACTCCTTCGCAATGGATCCCATGCCGGACAGGAGGCGAGGCCATTGCGCGTGGAGCCGGCGCTCCGGGCCAGGGCAACAGCCATGCGCCCCACGTCTCGGCGTGGCACAAGGCGATCCGACATCGCAGGGTTGGCCGGCACGCCGGCGTCCCTGCCAGAGGGGCCCGGATCAGTTGCGCAATAAGGTTGGAACCCAGGCGGCCAAGATCAAGCCACCCGCCCAGCAACGGCGGGGCGCAGCCGTTTGACGTCCCGCAAGGACCCTCCAGCGGCGCCGCCGGGACGCCCAGGCGGCGGGCGGTGGCGCCGGGTCGTACTGGGCGGGCTGCTCGGCGCCATGCTGCTGCCGTCCCTGCTCGTGCTGGCGTTCCGCTTCGTGCCCGTGCCCGCGACCCCGCTGATGGCCGTCCGCGCGGCGCAGGGCCACGGGTGGCAGCACGACTGGGTTCCCCTGGAGCGCATGTCTCCCGCCTTGGCGCGCGCGGTGGTCGCGTCGGAGGACAACCTGTTCTGCGAGGAGCGCCTGGGCTTCGACGAGGCGGCGCTGCTCGGCCAGGTCGCCGCCTGGTGGCGCGGCGCCCGCCCGCGGGGCGCCAGCACCATCACCATGCAGGTGGCGAAGAACGTGTTCCTGTGGCCCGGGCGCGACATCGTGCGCAAGCTGGCCGAGGCGGCGCTGACGCCGCAGATCGCGCTCGCCTGGCCGAAGCGGCGGGTGCTGGAGGTCTATCTCAACAGCGTCGAGTTCGGCCCCGGCATCTATGGGGCGGAGGCCGCGTCACAGCGCTTCTTCCACCGGCCGGCCTCCCAGCTCACGCCGCTGCAGGCGGCCCGGCTCGCCGTCGTGCTGCCCAACCCGCTGCATTGGTCCGCCGCAAACCCCAGTCCCTACCTCACGGGGCGGGCCGCGGCCATCCTGCGCCGGATGGAGGCGCTGGGGCCGCG
>CAHJXG010000593.1 GCA_903644035.1 Rhodospirillales bacterium | reverse complement strand
CCCGGCGACCTGGTGGAGGGCCGCACCGGCTGGCAGGCCTATGCCGCCGTGGACGCCTCCGAACTGCGTCGGCTGGACCCGGGGGCGCTGCCGCCCTCGACTGCGCTCGGCGTGCTGGGCATGCCCGGCATGACGGCCTATTGCGGCCTGCTCAACATCGGGCAGCCGAAGCCCGGGGAGACCGTGGTGGTCGCGGCCGCCAGCGGCCCCGTCGGCTCGATGGTGGGCCAGATCGCCAAGCTGCGCGGCGCGCGAGCCGTCGGCATCGCGGGCGGGGAGGAGAAGTGCGCCTACGTCCGGTCGATCGGCTTCGACGACTGCATCGACCACCGCGCCCCGGACCTGCCGGCGCGGTTGAAGCAGGCCTGCCCCGGCGGAATCGACGTGTATTTCGAGAATGTCGGCGGCCTGGTCTGGGATGCGGTGTTCCCGCTGCTGAACCCGTTCGCCCGCATCCCGGTGTGCGGCCTGATCTCACAATATAACCAGACCACGCCGTCCCCCGGACCGGACCGGCTGGCGGGGCTGATGCGCGCCGTGCTGACCAAGCGGCTGACCATCCGCGGCTTCATCGTGTTCGACTTCGCGAGCCAGCAGGCCGAGTTCCTGCGGGAGGCGAGCGCGTGGGTCGAGTCCGGCCAGATCAAGTTCCGTGAGGATGTGGTCGAGGGGCTGGAGCGCGCGCCGGCCGCGTTCATCGGCATGTTGCGCGGCAAGAACTTCGGCAAGCTGCTGGTCCGCGTCGGGCCGGACGCGGCGGCCTGAGAACCGCAGGGCGGCCACGGAAACGTGAGAAGTTGCTCACGTTGAAGTCAGAGGCGAGCCAAACGTTATGCTGCAACGCACAATTCTGTGCGTAGGTCTCGCCATGAACGCATTCCAAACGCCGCGGGCACCGCTCGCGCATCCGACTCCCGAAACCCAGCCCGCGGCGGCATCCGATGCGCAGCCGAGCCTGCCGGCTGAGTCCAGCACCGACCCTGCAGCGCCGGAGCCAGCGCCGCAGCAAAAGCCGCATGTGACCGGAGAGGACATGTCCGGCTGGGCATCGGGCGGGTCCGACTGACCCCGGCTACGGCGGGAGAGTGCGGAGCAGCGTCAGGCCGCGTGGGTCGGCAAGCACCGCGGCGGTCTCCTGCCGGGTCAGGGCGGCGATGGCGGCGTCGAGCGTCGACGCCTCCTCAAGCTTGGCCAGGCCCATCAGCAGCGCCGGGTTGAACGGGGCGCCGCGGGCGCGGGGCGGCGGCAGCATGGCGGCATGGGCCAGCAGCAGGCGCGCGTCGGAAACGAGGCGGCGGAGGGCGGGCGGCGCCGACCCTTGCAGTTCCGATTGCAGCCGCTCGGCCTCGACCAGCACGGCAGGCGGCGCCTGCTCCTCCGGGATGCGCAGGAGGCCGAGCCGCCGCATCGCTTGGCCGGGGCCGCGCCCGGCGGTCCAGGCCGCCATCGGGATGGCGAGCGCCAGGCCCAGCACCACCGGCGACATCCAGAGCAGCAGCGAGGGCGACACCAGGTAGGACGCCAGCCCGAGCGCCAGCCCGACCAACGTGTGCGCCCGGTACTGGCGGGCGGTCTGCGCAAACGGGATGGCGCCGTCGTCCCGCCGCTGCGGCTGCCAGCCGCCATCCCGGCCGGCCAGGATCGAGACGACCGCGGCGGACTGCGTCAGCATCGCCACCGGCGCGATCAGCCCGGCCAGCACCGTCTCGATCGCCACGCCCGCGAGGGTCCGCAGCGCGCCGCCGAACGCCCGGCGCTCCCGCAGCATCAGCGCGGCGTAGGCCAGCAGCTTCGGCCCCAGCAGCACGGCCATGGTGCCGATGAACACCCACTTCGACCGCACCGGGTCCACCGCCGGCCACAGTGGAAACAGCGACGGCCCGGCCGGGAAGTAGTCCGGCAGCACGAACCGCGCCTGCAGCGAGATCAGGATGCCGGTCACGAGAAACAGCAGCCAGAGCGGCGCCGTGACGTAGGAGCCGATGCCCATCGCCAGATGCAGCCGGCTGATCGAATGGAGGCCGCGCGCGCCGATCACCCCCATGTGCTGCAGGTTGCCCTGGCACCAGCGGCGGTCGCGCACGGCGATGTCGGCGAGCGACGGCGGGCTTTCCTCGTAGCTGCCGGGCAGGCCCGGCTCCATGTGCACCGCCCAGCCGCCCCGGCGCAGCAGCGCCGCCTCCACGAAATCATGGCTGATGATGTGGCCGCCGAACGGCTTGCGCCCCCGGAGCGTCGGCAGGCCGGCATGCGCCGCGAAGGCGGCGGTGCGGATCATCGCGTTGTGGCCCCAGTAGTTGCCCTCCGCCCCGTGCCACCAGGCGATGCCGTGCGCGATCATCGGGCCGTATACCCGGCCGGCGAACT
The DNA here is from genome assembly GCA_903644035.1 of Rhodospirillales bacterium. Lineage (GTDB taxonomy): Bacteria > Pseudomonadota > Alphaproteobacteria > Acetobacterales > Acetobacteraceae > CAHJXG01. Next base: position 524 of record CAHJXG010000593.1, on the reverse strand, counting down.
GCTGCATGCGGGCGAACAGCGTCTCGCCGCCCACGATCACCGGCAGGGTCTGCACCAGGCCCACGCCCGGGTTGCGCTCCAGGATGCCGGCCAGGCGGATGATCGTCTCGCCCATCATCACGCTGTCGGCGTCGAGGATCAGGAACTGTGCGTAGCCGGCGCCGAAGCGGCGCACCCAGTCGGCGATGTTGCCGGCCTTGCGCTCGGTGTTCTCGGCGCGGCGCCGGTAGAAGATGCGGCCGTCGCCCGCAAGGGCGCCAGCTTGTGTGTCCTGCGTGCGGTCGCGCAGCGCCAGGAACGCGGCCTCCTCGGCGATCCAGATGTCGGGATCGGTCGTGTCGCTAAGGATGAACAGGTCAAAGGCGGGCAGGGCGCCGAGCCGGGCGAGGTCGCCGTGGATCACCTGCAGCGCCGCCATGACCCGGGCGGGCTGCTCGTTGTAGCAGGGCATCAGCAGCGCGGTCCGCGCCGCAAGCGCCGGCAGCGCCGTGCCCGGCGGATCGAGCCGCCGCCCGCCGCCGGCC
>CAHJXG010000592.1 GCA_903644035.1 Rhodospirillales bacterium | reverse complement strand
AAATTCCCCGCCGTCCGCCCCGCCAGCACCGCATCAATCCCGTCCAGCACCAAATCCCCCATCGCGTCCCGCGTCGCGACCGTGTTGCTGCCCAAATGCGGCAGCAGCACCACGTTTTCCAATGCCAGCAGGCCCGGCGCCACGTTCGGCTCGTTGTTGTAGACATCGAGGCCCGCCGCCGCGATCTGGCCGGACTGCAGAGCCGCGATCAGGGCGTCGTCGTCGATCAGGGTGCCCCGGGCGGCGTTGGCCACAACGGCGCCGCGCGGCAGGCGGGCGATCCGCTCGGCGTTCAGCCAGTGCCGCGTCGCCTCCCCGCCGGGCGCGTGCAGCGACAGCGCGTCGCACACGGGCAGGAAGCTGTCGTCGTTGTCGTGGAAGGTGGCACCCTGCTCCAACTCGGGCGGCAGGCGGTTCTGGTCGCGGTAGTGCACCGCCATGCCGAAGCCGCGCGCCATGGGCACCAGCTCGCGCCCGATGCGGCCCATGCCGAAGATGCCGAGGCGGCGGCCGGACACGCCGGTGCCCAGCAGCTGCGTCGGCGCCCAGCCCTTCCACTGGCCTGACCGCACCAGCCGCTCCCCCTCTCCGGCCCGGCGCGCGGCGGCGAGGATCAGCAGCATCGCGCACTCGGCGGTGGCGACGCTCAGCACATCCGGGGTGTTGACGACGGCGATGCCGCGCTCCCGGGCGGCGGGGAGGTCGATGTGGTCGAAGCCCACGCTGAAGGTGCCGATCACCCGGACGCTCCCGGGCAGGGCGCTGATGGTGGCGGCGTCGAGCTTTTCCGCCGGGCAGCACAGCACGGCGCTGGCGCCCTCGGCGCGCGCCAGGATGTCGGCGCCCGTCACCGGCGCGTCGGTCGCGTTCAGGCGTGCTTCGTAGTCGCGGGCGGCGCGGGCCTCGACGGCGGGCGGCAGGCGCCGGGTCACGAGCAGGATGGGCTTGGTCATGGGATCAGCTCCACAGCGGGTCGATGGCGGGGTTGCCGGCGAGCACGGCCTCGATGTTGTCGAGCGCCCGGAACCCCATGGCATTGCGCGTCTCGGTCGTGGCGCTGCCCATGTGCGGCGTCAGGAACACGTTGGGCAAGTCGGCGAGCCGCGTGTCGAAGTCCGGCTCCTTGCGGAACACGTCGAGGCCGGCCGCGAATAACTGCCCGGATCGCAGCGCGTCGATCAGTGCGTCCTCGTCCACCAGCGTGCCGCGGGCGGCGTTCACCAGCACGGCGCCGCGCGGCAGCAGCCCGATGGTCTCGGCGTTCATCAGCTTGTCCGTCGCCGCACCCCCCGGCGCGTGCAGCGAGACGATCTGGCAGCGCGGCAGCAGCTCGCGCAGGCTGGGCACGAACTCGGCGCCGTGCTCCAACTCGGGCGACGCGCGGGCCACGTCGGTGTAGAGCACGCGCATGTTGAAGCCGCGGGCGCGCTGCGCCACCGCCCGGCCGATGCGGCCGAAGCCGATGATCCCGATGGTCTTGCCGCTGGCCTGGACGCCCAGCATCTCCCGCATCCCGAAGCTGCGGCGCCAGCCGGAGCGCATCACCTCGGTATGCTCCCACGCGCGGCGGCACGCGCAGAGCAGCAGCATGAAGGCGAGGTCGGCGGTGCAGTCGGTCAGCACCTCCGGCGTGTTGGTGACGATGAGGCCGCGCGCGCGGGCCGCCGGCACGTCGATATGGTCAAAGCCGACGCTGCACGTCGCGGCGACCCGCACGGATGGCGGCAGGCGGGCGATGAGGTCGGCGCTGAGCTTGAGGTTGCTGCTGAAGAACAGCGCCTCCGCCTCGTGGTCGGCGAGCGCCTGGATCACGGCGTCGGGCGGCATGTCGGCGCTGTCGGACAGCACGGCGTCGAACCCGGTCCTGGCGCGGTCGGTCACGGCCGGCGGCACGGGCCGCGCGACAACCAGGCGGTGCTTGGTCATGGATAGTCCCTCCCATTCTCCGCGCCATGATGGCCGGGCTTGCCGGGATGCGGAAGGGGCGGCACCCTGGCGTCATGCAGACACCTCCCATGCAGGCGCGGCTTGCGGTCGATATCGGCGGCACCTTCACAGATCTGGCGCTGGAGCATGGCGGCCAGCGGCGCACCGCCAAGGTCCTGACCACGGGGGCGGAGCCGGAGCGCGGAGTGCTCGACGGCGTGGCGGCCATCCTGCGCGGCGCCGGGCTGACGCCGGCGGATGTCGCCATCCTGGTGCACGGCACGACGCTCGCGACCAACGCCATCATCGAGCGCAAGGGCGCGCGGACGGCGCTGGTCACGACGCAGGGGTTCCGGGATGTGCTGGCCCTCGGCAACGAGAGCCGCTACGACCAGTACGACCTCAACATCACCCTGCCGGAGCCGCTGGTGCCGCGCCACCTGCGCCTGGCCGTCCCGGAGCGGCTGGACAACACGGGCGCCGTGCTGCTGCCGCTCGACGAGGACGCGGTGCAGGACCTGGTCCCCGCGCTGCGGCGGGAGGACGTGCGGAGCGTCGCGGTCGGCTTCCTGCACAGCTTCGTCAACCCGGCCCATGAGCGCCGCGTGCGCGACATCCTGAACCGCGCGTTGCCGGACCTGCCGGTGTCGCTGTCGTGCGAGGTGTCGCCGGAGATGCGGGAGTGGGAACGGTTCAGCACCGCCGCCGCCAACGCCTACGTGCAGCCGCTGATCGCCGGCTACCTGGGCCGGCTGCAGGCGGGGCTGCGGGACATGGGCCTGCATGCGCCGGTGTTCCTCATGCTGTCGGGCGGCGGGCTGACCACCATCGACACCGCCTGCCGCTTCCCGATCCGCCTGGTCGAGAGCGGCCCGGCCGGCGGCGCCATCTTCGCCGCCGACATCGCGCGGCAATGCGGCCTGGACCGCGTGCTGAGCTTCGACATGGGCGGCACCACGGCCAAGGTGTGCCTGATCGACGACGGCCAGCCGCAATCCTCCCGCAGCTTCGAGGTGGCGCGGGTCGGGCGGTTCAAGCGCGGCTCGGGCCTGCCGCTGCGCATACCGGTGATCGAGATGGTGGAGATCGGCGCGGGCGGCGGCAGCATCGCGGCCGTGGACGCGCTGGGCCGCATCGGGGTGGGGCCGGAAAGCGCCGGGGCGGACCCGGGACCGGCCTGCTACGGCCG
>CAHJXG010000591.1 GCA_903644035.1 Rhodospirillales bacterium | reverse complement strand
GCGGCGTTGGCGGCCCAGTCGGAAACAAAGTCGGCAGCGTCGGTCATGGTGCAAGCGCCTTTTCGTTGGTGCCGAATGTCTTGAATATCAGTTGAGCTTCCTGGAAGGCGTCGGGTCCGGCGCTTGCCGGCAAAAGGCTGCTTATGCCTTGCCGCCCTCGCCCGTACGGTCTGAAAGGCCCCGCACGACCTCCTCCAGCCGGTTTACCTTGCGCCACATTGTTCCCAGTTGTTCGGCAAGGCCACGCACGTCCTCCCGGGTAGTGTCGGATATCCGGCGCATATGGTCGGTTCCACCCATGGCGACGCTTATGTCGTCCCGGATACTCGTCAGGTGATTCTCGTGCCGGTCGAGGCGGGCCATGGTATCGACGCGCAAAGACGTCAGGTCGTCCTGGACTTTCGCCAGGTTGCCTTCCAAGCGGACCAACGCTCCCAGGACCATGCTCAGCGCGTCATCGCTCATCTGCGGCCCGCTCCTTCTTTGCCTGCATCGGACGGTTTGATCAGCGCAGGCCCCATCACTCCGCCGCGACCTGCATCGTCCCCTGCTGCATATACGTGTGCATCCGCGCCGCCGCGTCCCGCCCGTCGCGGATCGCCCACACCACGAGGCTCGCGCCCCGCACGATGTCGCCCGCCGCGAACACGCCCGGCATCGCCGTCATCTGCGTCCGGTGCTCCACCTTGAGCGTGCCCCAGCGGCTCACCTCCAGCCCCGGCTCTCCCCACAGGTGCGGCAGGTCCTCGGGGTCGAAGCCCAGGGCCTTCACCACCAGGTCCGCCTCCAGCGTCACCCGGCTGTCCGTCGGCTCCACCGCCTGCCGGCCGGAGCTGTCGGTGAGGCCGAGCCGCATCCGCTGCACCCGCACGCCGGTCACGCGGTCGTCGCCCAGGAACGCCTCCGGGGCCGAGAGCCAGACGAACTGCACCCCCTCCTCCTCCGCGTTCTTCACCTCGCGCATGGAGCCCGGCATGTTGGCGCGGTCGCGCCGATACAGGCAGGCGACGCTCGCCGCCCCCTGGCGCACCGCGGTCCGCACGCAGTCCATCGCCGTGTCACCGCCGCCGATCACCACGACGCGCTTGCCGGCCGCGTTGAGCCGGCCGCTCCGGAAGTCCGGCACGTCGTCGCCCAGGCCCTGGCGGTTGCTCGCGGTCAGGAAGTCCATCGCCGCCTCGATCCCCGTCAGCCCGGCGCCGGGTCCGCCGATGTCGCGCGCCTTGTAGACGCCGGTGGCGATTAGCACGCTGTCGTGCCGCGCCCGCAGCTCGGCGAAGCTCAGGTCGCGGCCCAGCTCCACGCCCAAATGGAACTGGATGCCGCCCGCCTCGAACTGCTTCCAGCGGCGCAGCACGACGTCCTTCTCCAGCTTGAAGCCGGGGATGCCGTAGATCATCAGCCCGCCGACCCGGTCGTAGCGGTCATACACGTGCACCTGGTAGCCGAGCGTGCGCAGCCGCTCCGCCGCCGCCAATCCGCCCGGCCCGGCGCCGATGATCCCCACGGACTGCGGCCGCTCCTGCCGCGGACGCGGGGGCGTCACCCAGCCCTGCTCCCAGGCATGATCGGTGATGAACCGCTCGACCGCGCCGATGGTGACGCTCTCGAACCCCTTCTCGATGACGCAGTTGCCCTCGCACAGCCGGTCCTGCGGGCAGATGCGGCCGCAGATCTCCGGGAAGGTGTTGGTGGCGGCGCTGACCTCGTACGCCTCCTGCAGCCGGTTCTCCGCCGTGAGCTTGAGCCAGTCCGGGATGTTGTTGGCGAGCGGGCAGTGCACCTGGCAGAACGGCACGCCGCACTGGCTGCACCGGCTCGACTGCGCGCCGGCCTGGGCGGGGTCAAAGTCCGCATAGATCTCGGCGAAGTCCTCCCGTCGCATGGACGACGCGCGCTTGTCCGGCTGGTGCTGGGCCAGGCTCACGAATTGCAGCATGCGGTCGGCCATGGTCAGATCCCTCTGGACGGGTGCGGCGATTTTCCGAAAATATAGGGGCGTGTATCTGAAATGGATACAGCAAATCCCTAGTTTGGTCAGCTATGCTGTCCTGTTCTGAAAGTTCAGAACGTCTGGCCCACTGATCTCTCCCAATTTTGAGCAAAGTAGGGCCGGATCGGACATTCATGGCAGAAAATCCAACAGAATCACCCGAATGCGAAACGGGTCATCTCGCCGGCACGGGAAGCCGCCCGCTACCGAAGAACAATTCAGGATATCAAGGCTCATGCCCGTCTCACGGCTCAGAAACGGGGACAGCGCCCTCGGCCCAGCCACGAAGCCGGATCGGCCGGGCAACACCGTGAACGCCGTGGGCGTCATCGCGCCCTGAAACACCAGGCGCGGGCTTCGTCTGGCTCTGGCGAGACCCGTGGCCGAAACGCCAATCATGATCAAGCCGGCAGGCAGTCCCCGCCATATAGGTCGTCGTCGGTCAGCAGGTCATGGCTTGCAGGCGCCTCGGCGCATGCACGGCTGATCGCCAGCAGGCGGTCATCGCGGCCGTCCGAACCCGGCGCCGGCGGGGCCCGGCGGCGCCCCATTCTTGATGAACTCGGCGCCAGCGCCCTCCAGCACCCCGCGCACATTGTCCAGCGTGGCCAGCGTCATGCCGTTGGGCGCGTCAGGGCGCCCAGCATTACGGCCTAGCCCCCAGTAGCTCCTCCAGCGTGACAGGGCACACGTCCGGCACCGGCAGTGGCGGTTGGCCGTCCCAGCCGCAAACGCTAGGCGTTTCGGCGAGGCTTTCCGGCAGTCGCCGCAATGCCCTGCGGTAAAGCTCGGCCACGTCGATGTGCTGGCGCATGGAAGGCGCATAGGCGTCGGCTGCCTCATCGCGGAACCCCCGCGCCTCCGCCTGCCAATGCGGCACGTCCCGCGACAAAGGCCACGCTACACTTTTCAGGTCGTGCAGTAGAGCCTGCACCAGCAACGACTTCACGGCAGACAGCTGGCTGCGGCCAACGCTCTCTATCTCCTCGATCACGTTGGCCCAATCGGGCGCCTCGTTGCCCCGCCGTCCTTCCGCCACGTCGCGCAGCAGCCGCGCCTGCCGCTCCGACCCTTCCAGGATGTCGTCGTCATACAGATCGCCCATCGGCTTCTCCCCTACGTCGGAATCTCCTCCCGCTTCCCCCCGCCGGTGCGGTAGCGGTCCAGGTAGTCCGGCACCACTAGCTCCACCGGCGTCGGCACGATGCCGAGGTCGGCCAGGCCCGGCATCCCCTCCGACACCACGTTGTCCCGCCCGAGCAGGACCAGCTGGTCCCGGGTGAACGGCTTGCCTGGGATCAGCTCGCCCAGCCGCGCTTGCACCCGCGCGACGCTCATCGGCACCTCCAGGAGGGGGCGGCGGCGCCGGGTCTCCTTCAGGATCCAGGCCAGGATCTCCCGGAACGTCCACACCCGCGGCCCGCCCAGCTCGTAGGTCCGGCCGCGCGCCTCGGTCTGGTCCAGCGCCGCCAGAACCGCGTCCGCGACGTCGCCCACGAACACCGGCTGGAACCGCGTGTCGCCCGAGATCACCGGCATCACCGGCAGCATCATCGCCATGGACCCGAACCGGTTGAAGAACTTGTCCTCCGCCCCGAACACCAGGGACGGGCGCAGGATCGTGGCGCCCGGCATCGCGGCCAGCACCGCCTGCTCGCCGCCCGCCTTGCTGCGGGCATAGGCGCTGGGGCTGGCCGCGTCG
>CAHJXG010000590.1 GCA_903644035.1 Rhodospirillales bacterium | reverse complement strand
CCTTGGTGCGCCCCGCCCTGCGGCGTGCTGTACGGCGAGGCCTCAACGCCAGGCTCCGGCGTGCGAGGGTGAAGCAGCTGCGCCGGCACCAGCGGGCCGGTGGGCTGGCCCGTCATGCTGAATGAGGGCGGCATGGTGGAGGGCGGTCCCGACGGCGCCGTCGCCGGGCCGTTGGAGACCGCATGGGTCATCCCGCCGCCGCCCACCGCGACCAGACGCGGCTTCTGGGCCTCGGTCTGGGCGATGTCGATGCCGGTCGCGACCACCGAAACGCGCACGCGCCCGCTCAGGGTCTCATCGATGGCCGAGCCGAAGATGATGTTCGCGTCCTCCGCGACCTCCTCCCGGATGCGGTTCGCCGCCTGGTCGACCTCGAACAGCGTCATGTCGTCGCCGCCGGTGATGTTGATGAGCAGGCCGCGCGCGCCCCCCATGCTGGTGTCCTCCAGCAGGGGATTGCTGATCGCGGCCTCGGCGGCGCGGATCGCGCGGTTCTCGCCTTCCGCCTCGCCGGTGCCCATCATCGCCTTGCCCATCTCCGCCATCACCGTGCGGATGTCGGCGAAGTCGAGGTTCACCAGGCCCGGTGCCACCATCAGGTCGGTGACGCCGCGGACGCCCATGTACAGGACATGGTCGGCCATCTTGAACGCCTCCTTCCAGCCCGTCCGCTCGTTTGCGAGGCGGAACAGGTTCTGGTTCGGGATCACGATCAGCGTGTCGACGAACTGCTGCAGCTCGGTGATGCCCGCATCGGCCGCCTTGCCGCGCCGGGCGCCCTCGAAGGTGAAAGGCTTGGTGACCACGCCGACCGTCAGCACCCCGCGCTCGCGGGCCATGCGGGCGATGACCGGGGCGGCGCCGGTGCCGGTGCCGCCGCCCATGCCGGCGGTGATGAACACCATGTGGGCGCCGTCGAGATGCCGCATCAGCTCGTCGGCCGCCTCCTCCGCGGCGGCGCGGCCGATCTCCGGCTTGGCGCCCGCGCCGAGTCCCTGCGTCAGATGCGGCCCCAGCTGCACCCGGCGGTCGGCCCGGCTGTGCTGCAGCTGCTGCGCGTCCGTGTTGGCGACCACGAAGTCCACGCCCTGCAGGTTCAGCGCAATCATGTTGTCAACGGCGTTGGTGCCGCCGCCCCCCACCCCGATCACGGTGATGCGCGGCGTGAAGTCGGTGTGGTTCTGCTGCGTGACGGTGAGGTTCAGGGTCATCGAGGCTCTCCCAATCTGGGGTTTGGCGATAAGGCAGGATTAACGTTAATTTCGGATTAGCACAGGTTTCGCGGCTGATGAAGTGTTACAGTCTGTTTCGGATAAAAATGACGACACGGCTGATCCAGCCGGCCGGCTCGTCGGACGTGTCGATATCAGCCAGCGGTCCCAGGCCGCCCGCCCAGTTCAACAGGCCCGCCACCGTCGCGAGGCCTGGGCCCGACACGTCGTCCGCCAGCCCCCGCAGCGCCAAGGGGCGGCCCAGGCGCACCTGACGGTCAAGCACCCGGCCCGCCATCTCGCGCGCCCCTGCCAGCTGGCTAGCGCCGCCGGTCAGCACGACCCGCGTTCCGGCCTCCCGCGCCAGGCCGGCCTGGTCGAGGCGTTCGCGGACCAGCTCGAACGTCTCCTCCAGGCGCGGACGGATCACGTCCACCAGCTGGCTGCGCGGGATCTTCGTGAAGTGGTGCTCCTCCTCGCCCACCAGCGGCACCGACAGGATCTCCCGCTCGTCATCCGGGCTGCCCTCCGCGTTGCCATAGACGGTCTTCAGCCGCTCGGCGTCGGCGACCGAGGTGGAGAGCACCCGCGCCAGGTCGTTGGTCACGTGGCTGCCCCCCACCGCCAGCTGCGCCGTGTGCAGCAGGTTGCCCTCGCTGAACACGCCGATCCCCGTCGTGCCGCCGCCCATGTCGATCACGGTGGCGCCCAGCTGCCGCTCGTCCTCCACCAGCGCCGACAGCCCGGCCGCAAGCGGGGCGCTGACCAGCTCCGAGATGTAGAGTTCGCAACGCAGCACCGCCGTCTCAAGGTTGCGCAACGCCGTGGCTGCGGCGTCCACGACGTGCAGCCGGGCCGACAGCACGTCGCAGTGCAGGCCGCGCGGGTCGGCGACCCCGAGCGTCGCGTCCACGGAGAAGCCGAGCGGCAGGGCGTGGATGTTCTCCCGCCCCTCCAGGGCCGCGCGGGCACGGCCCTCCTGCACCACGCGCCGCACGTCCGCCTCGGTGACGGCGCGTCCGCCCACCGGCCACTGCACGCCGAACAGCCGGCTTTCCGGGGCGCCGCAGGTGAGGTTCACGATGACCGAGCGCAGCCGGTGATCCGCCTGGATCTCGGCGTCGCCCACCGCGCCGCGCACCGCCTGCTCCGCCCCGTCCAGGTCGGTGATGCCGCCTGCCCGCACGCCGCGCGACTGCCGCATCCCGAATCCGAGCACGCGGAGCTTGCCGTCGCCGTCCACGCGGCCGATCAGGCATGTGACCTTGGTGCTGCCCACGTCCAGCACGCCGAACGGCCCGGCGCGCAGCGGGCGGCGGGGCAGCGGGTCCGAGGCCATCGGCGGCGGCAGATGCGGGCCCAGCGACCGGCCGGCATCCGGCTTGCCGGCAACCAGCCTGGCGGCGCGCGGCTCGGCGCTGCGGGTCATGTCGTTCATCCCCGTCCCCCTAGATCGGCCGGTGCGGGTTGGGCGGCACCGGCAGCGGCGGCTCCGGCAGCGGACGGACCACCAGCCGGTCGGGCAGGCGCAGGTCGAGGGCCTGCACCGGGCGGTCCAGCAGCGCCTGC
>CAHJXG010000589.1 GCA_903644035.1 Rhodospirillales bacterium | reverse complement strand
CGCGGCGCCGAACGCCGGCTCGGCCTGCGCGAGCCGCGGGGACCCGCCACCGACCTGCGCGGCCGCACGCCAAGCTCCAGGGAGATCGTCGATGCGCTCGCACCCCGCTAAGTCCTGCCTGCTGCCGGTTCTGGCGCTGCTCGGCGCCCTGGCCGCCTGCGCCCCGGTGCCGCCGCCGATGGCTTACGAGGCCGCCCCGGCCTTTGAGCGGCGGATCATCGGCGCCGTGAACTTCGACTTCGACAGCTACCGCATCCGGCCGGAGAGCTTCGCCTTGCTCGACAACGCCGCCGTCGCGCTGAACGACCCGCAGCTCTACGGCCTGATGTTCGAGGTCAACGGCCACACCGACATCTCGGGCCGGCTGGGCTACAACATCAGCCTGTCGATGCTGCGCGCCGCCGCCGTGGTGGACTATCTCACGGCGCGCGGCGTGCCGCGGGAGCGGATGCGGCCCCAGGGCTTCGGCCCGCTGCAGCCCTACGACGCCTACAACCTGCGCAGCCCGGCCAACCGCCGGGTGGAGATCGTGGCCCTTCGTTGAGCACGGCGCCTTTTACGCGCCCTTTATGCTTTGCCGCCCAAACGATGATTGAGCCTTTTTGAGACGTCGGTCCATTTCAGGGGCAAGAACCTGAAAGGCGCAATGATGGCTGACATCCTCGTCGTCGTGCTCGGCACCGGCGGCATTCTGCTCATGGCGGCCTACGCGGCGCTGTGTGAGCGGATCTGATCCCATGCTCGACCTGATCCTGGGCGGCGCGGTCTCGGCCGGGCTGCTGATCTACTTGGTCTGGGCGCTCGTGCGCCCCGAAGACTTCTAGGACATCGCAATATGACATTGATCGGCTGGGCGCAGATCGCGCTCGTGCTGGCGCTCGTGTTCCTGTGCGCCGTGCCGCTCGGGGCGTATATCGCCCGGGTGGTGCAGGGGGAGCGCACCGTCCTGTCCCCGGTGCTGGGACCCGTCGAACGCGGCTTCTACGGCATGGCCGGGGTGGACGCCTCCCGCGGCATGGGCTGGCTGACCTACGCCACGGCGCTGATCGTCCTCCAGGCGGTGCACTTCCTGATCCTGTTCCTGATGCTGCGCTTCCAGGACAGGCTGCCGTTCAACCCGCAGGACCAGTCGGCGCTGTCCACCCAGCTCGCCTTCAACACCGCCATCAGCTTCGTCACCAACACCAACTGGCAGGCCTATGTCGGCGAGACCACGATGTCGTACGGCAGCCAGATGTGGGGGTTGACGGTGCACAACTTCCTCTCGGCCGCCACCGGCATCGCCGCCGCTGTCGCCATCACCCGCGCGTTCGTGGCGGGAGGCGTCAAGGAACTCGGCAACTTCTGGGTCGATCTGACGCGGATCACGCTCTATCTGCTGCTGCCGATCGTGCTGGTCTACACCCTGTTCCTGATCGCCTCCGGCGTGCCGCAAACGATGGCCGGCTACGTGGACGCGACGACGCTGGAGGGGGCCAAGCAGACCATCGCGCTGGGCCCGGTGGCGTTCCAGGAAGCGATCAAGATGCTGGGCACCAACGGCGGCGGCTTCTTCAACGCCAACAGCGCCCATCCCTTCGAGAACCCGACCGCGCTCACCAACGCGGTGGAGATCTGGTCGGAGCTTGTGATCCCCTTCGCGCTCGCGGTCGCGTTCGGCCACATCGTGCGGGACCGGCGCCAGGGCTTCGCCCTGATGTGGGTCATGGCGACCCTCATGATCTGCGCCATCGTCGCCTGCTACGCCGCCGAGGGCGCCGGCAACCCGCTGCTGACCGCCGCCGGCATCGACCCGTCCATGGGCAACATGGAGGGCAAGGAGGTGCGCTTCGGCACCGCCATGTCGTCGATGTTCGCGACCACCACCACCGCGACGTCCACCGGCGCCGTCAACGCCATGCACGACAGCTTCACCCCGCTCGGCGGCTTGATCCCGCTGTTCCTGATCCAGCTGGGCGAGGTCGTGCCCGGCGGCGTCGGGTCGGGCCTCTACGCCATCCTGGTGTTCGCGCTGCTCGCGGTGTTCGTGGCCGGGCTGATGGTGGGCCGCACGCCGGAGTATCTCGGCAAGAAGGTGCAGGCGCGGGAGATCAAGCTCGCCATGCTGGCCGTGCTGATCCTGCCGCTCTGCATCCTGAGCGGCACCGCGCTGTGCCTGGTGCTGCCGAACGGCGTGTCGTCGCTCGCCAACGCCGGGCCGCACGGGTTGAGCGAGATGCTGTATGCGTTCAGCTCGGCGACCGGCAACAACGGCAGCGCGTTCGCCGGGCTGACAGCGGACACGCCGCTGCTGGATTACGGGCTGGGCGTGTGCATGCTGCTGGGCCGGTTCGCCTTCCTGGTGCCGGTGCTGGCGATCGCCGGGTCGCTCGCGGCGAAGCCGAAGCTGCTGCCCAGCGCCGGCACCTTCCCGACGCACGGTCCGCTGTTCATCGGGCTGCTGATCGGCGTGATCCTCATCCTGGGCGGGCTGCAGTTCCTGCCCGCCCTGTCGCTTGGGCCGCTCGCGGAGCACTTCTCGATGCTCGCCGGCAAGACCTTTTAAGGACGCATAATCGTGGCACAGGCTGAAACCATCCGGCTGTTCGACGGCGCGATCCTGGCCCGCGCGGCCGGGGACGCATTCGTGAAACTCAACCCGGCCCGGCTGATCCGCAACCCCGTCATCTTCGTGACCGAGATCGTCTCGATCCTCGTCACCGTGCTGGCGGTCCGCAACCTCGCCACCGGGCAGCCGGCGGGCTTCGCGCTCGCCATCGCGCTGTGGCTGTGGCTCACCGTGCTGTTCGCGACCTTTGCGGAGGCGGTGGCCGAGGGCCGCGGACGCGCCCGGGCCGAAAGCCTGCGCCGCGCCCGCAGCGACACGATGGCCAAGCGCCTGGTCGGCGCCAACCGCGGCCAGACCACCAACGTGCCTGCGCCCGACCTGCGCAGCGGCGACCTGGTGCTGGTGGAGACCGGCGACCTGATCCCGTCTGACGGCGAGATCGTGGAGGGTGTCGCGAGCGTCAACGAGAGCGCCATTACCGGGGAGAGCGCGCCGGTGATCCGCGAGGCCGGCGGCGACCGCAGCGCCGTCACCGGCGGCACCCAGGTCGTCAGCGACTGGCTGGTGGTGCGCATCACCGCCGACCCCGGCAACACCTTCATCGACCGCATGATCGCCCTCGTGGAGGGCGCGCAGCGCCGCAAGACGCCGAACGAGATCGCGCTCGACATCCTGCTGGCCGGCCTCACCATCATCTTCCTGATCGCCGTCGTGACGCTGGTGGGTCTCGCCAAGTACTCCGGCACCGACCTCGCCGTGCCGGTGCTGGTGGCGCTGTTCGTGACGCTGATCCCCACCACCATCGGCGGCCTCCTGTCCGCCATCGGCATCGCCGGCATGGACCGGCTGATCCGCTTCAACGTGGTCGCGACCTCCGGCCGCGCGGTGGAGGCGGCGGGCGACGTGGACACGCTGCTGCTCGACAAGACCGGCACCATCACCTTCGGCAACCGCGCCGCCGCCGGCTTCTCGCCGGTGCCGGGCGTGGAGGAGCGGGGGTTCGCCGACGCCGTGGTGCTCGCCTCGCTCGGCGACGACACGCCGGAGGGGCGGTCGATCCTCTCCTTCGCCCGGGACCGCTTCGGCGTGACGCACGAGGCGCCGGAGGGCGCCACGGTGGTGCCGTTCACCGCCAACACCCGGGTCAGCGGCCTCGACGCCGGCGGCCGGTCCTGGCGCAAGGGCGCGGTGGAGAGCGTGCTGGCGCTGACCGGCGGGCCGGCGCCCCAGGCGTTCACCCAGGCGGTGGACCGCATCGCCCGGTCCGGCGGCACGCCGCTCGCTGTCGCCGTCGATGGCCGGCTGCAGGGCGTGATCGAGCTGAAGGACATCGTGAAGCCCGGCATCCGCGAACGGTTCGCCGCGCTCCGCCAGATGGGCATCAAGACGGTGATGATCACCGGCGACAACAAGGTGACGGCGGCGGCCATCGCGACCGAGGCCGGGGTGGACGACTTCCTGGCGCAGGCGACGCCGCAGGACAAGCTCGACTACATCCGCAAGGTGCAGGCGGAGGGCCGGCTGGTCGCCATGTGCGGCGACGGCACCAACGACGCGCCGGCGCTGGCCCAGGCCGACGTGGGCGTCGCGATGCAAACCGGCACCCAGGCGGCGCGCGAGGCCGGCAACATGGTCGATCTCGACAGTGACCCCACGAAGCTGATCGAGATCGTGGAGATCGGCAAGCAGCTGCTGATCACCCGCGGGTCGCTCACCACGTTCAGCATCGCCAACGACGTGTCGAAGTACTTCGCCATCCTGCCGGCGATCTTCGTCGCGACCTACCCGGAGCTGGGCACGCTCAACGTGATGCAGCTGCACTCGCCGCAGAGCGCCATCCTGTCGGCGGTGATCTTCAACGCGCTGATCATCGTGGCCCTGGTGCCGCTGGCGCTCCGCGGCGTGAAGTTCCGGCCGATCGGGGCGGCCGCCCTGCTGCGCCGCAACCTGCTGGTCTACGGCCTGGGCGGCCTGGTTGCCCCGTTCATCGGCATCAAGCTGATCGACGTCATCCTCACCCTGTTGGGATTTGCGTGACATGCAGCATCTTCGCCCCGCCCTCGTCCTGGTCGTGCTGTTCACCGTGCTGACCGGCCTGGCCTTCCCCCTGGCCTTCGTGGGCGTCGCCGGGGCCGTGTTCCCGCGGCAGGCCGGCGGCTCGCTGATCGAACGGGACGGCAAGGTGATCGGCTCCTCGCTGCTCGGCCAGACCTTCACCCAGGACAAGTACTTCCAGGGCCGCCCGTCCGCGACCTCCACCCCTGACCCGGCCGACGCGACCAAGACGGTGTCCGCGCCGTACAACGCGGGCAACTCGGCCGGGTCGAACGCCGGGCCGACGTCGAAGACGCTGATCGACCGCGTGACCGAGGATGTCGGCAAGGCCGGCGCGAACCCGGTGCCGGGCGACATGCTGACCACCTCGGCCTCCGGCCTTGATCCCCACATCTCACCCGCGACCGCGGCCCGGCAGGTGGCCCGCGTCGCCGCCGCCCGGTCCATGCCGGAGGGCCGGGTGCGGGAGATGGTCGTGGCCCACACCGAGGGCCGGCTGCTCGGCCTGATCGGCGAGCCGCGGGTCAACGTGCTGGCGCTGAACCTCGCGCTCGACGCGCAGGCGCTGGACGGCAAGCCCGCCTCATAGCCTACTGAGAGGCATGGACGACGCCCGCCCCGATCCTGACGCGCTGGTCGCCGACGCCGCGCGGGAGGGGCGGGCGCGCCTCAAGGTGTTCCTGGGCGCCGCCCCCGGCGTCGGCAAGACCTACGAGATGCTGGCCGCCGCCCGGCGCCTGCGGGACGGCGGCACCGACGTGCTGGTGGGCGTCGTCGAGACGCATGGCCGGGCGGAGACCGCGGCGCAGATCGAGGACCTGCCCGTCCTGCCCTACCGCGAGGTGCCCTATCGCGGCCAGGTCCTGCTGGAGTTCGACGTGGACGCGGCGCTGGCCCGGAGGCCCGGCCTGCTGCTGGTGGACGAGCTTGCCCACACCAACGCGCCCGGCAGCCGCCACGTCAAGCGGTGGGAGGACGTGCAGGACCTGCTGGACGCCGGCATCCCCGTCTGGGCGACGCTCAACATCCAGCACCTGGAGAGCCTGAACGAGGCCGTCGCCCGGATCACCGGCGTGCGCGTCTCCGAGACCCTGCCGGACCGCGTGCTGGAAGGGGCCGACGAGGTCGAGCTGGTCGACATCCCGCCCGCGGAGCTGCAGGACCGGCTGCGGGAAGGCCGCATCTACCGCCCGGACGTGGCGCGGCGGGCGCTGGACGGATTCTTCAAGGGCGGCAACCTCGCGGCGCTGCGGGAGATCGCGCTGCGCCGGGTGGCGGCACACGTCGATGAGGACGTGCGCGACTACATGCGCCGCAACGCCATCAGCGGCCCGTGGCCGGCGAGCGACCGCGTGCTGGCGCTGGTCGGCGGCGACGCCGGCGCGGTCGCCGTGGTGCGCCAGGCCAA
>CAHJXG010000588.1 GCA_903644035.1 Rhodospirillales bacterium | reverse complement strand
GCTGATCAGCCGATCACGGCGGAGACGCTGCAGGCGGCGGGGCTGGCCCGGTTGAACAAGGTTGACGGCGTGCGGCTGCTCGCCACGGGGGCGGTGACGCGGGCGATCACCATCACGGTGTCCGGCGCGTCGGCCACGGCCATCGCCGCGGTCGAGGCGGCCGGCGGCTCGGTCACGCTGCTTCGCCCTGTGGAACCGCCGGCGGGCCCCGCGGCGTAGGGCGTGTTCGAAGAAGGCTTGCTTCCCTAAGCCGGCCCACGGCAGAGTTTCGTCAATGGTGATGCCCCGGCCGCGAAGGCGGCCGCTTCGGGCATCGCGACTGAGAAGGGGGACGGTCCATGGCGTCAGCGGCCGAGCAGCTTGCGGCGAATCTCAACCTCGGCACGCTCGGGAAGGCCACTGAGCTCAAGTCGCGCATCTGGTTCACCCTGGGCGCCTTGCTGGTCTACCGCGTCGGCACCTACATCCCGGTTCCCGGAGTCGATGCGTCGGTGATGGGCGAGTTGCTGTCGCAGCACGGCGGCGGCATCCTCGGCATGTTCGACATGTTCAGCGGCGGCGCGCTGGGCCGCATGACCGTGTTCGCCCTCAACATCATGCCCTACATCAGCGCCAGCATCATCGTCCAGTTGATGTCCGCCGCGGTGCCGTCGCTTGAGACTCTCAAGAAGGAGGGGGAGAGCGGGCGCAAGAAGCTCAACCAGTACACCCGCTACCTGACGGTCCTGATCGCCCTGGTGCAATCCTATGGCATCGCCGTCGGGCTGGAGGGGATGCGCGGCTCGGTCGGCTCCGCCGTGATCGACCCTGGCGCGTTCTTCCGGCTGTCTTGCGTCATCACCCTGGTGGGCGGGACGATGTTCCTGATGTGGCTGGGCGAGCAGATCACGGCGCGCGGCGTGGGCAACGGCACCAGCTTGATCATCTTTGCCGGCATCGTGGCGAACCTGCCGCATGCGCTGGTCAACCTGCTGGAACTCGGGCGAACCGGTGCCTTGTCCCCGGTGTTCATCCTGGCCTTTATTGTGATCGCCGTCGCGGTGATCGCTTTCGTGGTGTTCATGGAGCGGGCGCAGCGCCGGGTGAACATCCAATATCCAAAGCGTCAGGTCGGGCAGCGGATGTTCGGCGGCGACAGCACGCACATGCCGCTGAAGGTGAACACGGCCGGGGTGATCCCGCCGATCTTCGCCAGCTCGATCCTGCTGGTCCCCGCGACCATCGCCGGGTTCTCGCAGAACGACCCGGACTCGTGGCTGGCCTGGATCGGGCAGAAGCTCGGCCATGGCGAGCCGCTATACATGCTCGCCTATGCCGGCATGATCATCTTCTTCTCGTATTTCTACACGGCCGTGGTGTTCAACCCGCAGGAGACTGCGGACAACCTGAAGAAGTATGGCGGCTTCATCCCGGGAGTTCGGCCAGGCTCGAACACCGCCGACTACTTCGACACAATCCTCGCGCGGCTGACGACCGTGGGAGCGCTGTATCTCTGCCTGGTCTGCATGCTGCCGGAAATCCTCATCAGCCGCTACGGCGTGCCGTTCTACTTCGGCGGCACGAGCCTGATGATCATCGTCTCGGTGACCATGGACACCGTGACGCAAATCCAGTCGCACCTGCTCGCCCACCAGTATGAGGGGCTGATCCGCAAGTCCCGGGTGAAGGGCCGCGCCCGATGAACCTGATCCTGTTGGGTCCGCCCGGCGCGGGCAAAGGCACTCAGGCAAAACGGCTCGAGCAGCGGCATGGCATCGCCCAGATCTCGACGGGCGACATGCTGCGTGCCGAGGTGAAGGCCGGCACCGAGATCGGGCAGCGCGCCAAGGCGGTCATGGAGTCCGGGCAACTCGTCTCGGATGAGCTGATCATCGCCATGCTGGAAAGCCGTATCCAGAAGCCGGATGCGGCGCGCGGCTTCATCCTGGACGGCTTCCCCCGCACCGTGCCCCAGGCTGACGCGCTGGACCTGATGCTGGACCGTGCCGGCACCCGCATCGATGCGGTGATCGAGCTGAAGGTGGACGACATTGCGCTGGTGGACCGGATCGCCGGCCGGTTCACCTGTGCCAGTTGCGGCGCCGGCTATCATGACGACTTCCAGAAGCCGCGCGCCGAGGGTGTGTGTGATGTGTGCGGCGGCCACGAGTTCACCCGGCGCTCCGATGACCGGCGGGAAACCGTGGCGGCCCGGCTGGAGGCCTACCACACGCAGACCGCGCCGATCCTGCCGCATTACTCCAAGACCGGCCGCCTGGTGAGCCTGGACGGCATGGCGGACGTGGACAGCGTGTCCCGGGAAATCGAGGCCGTGCTGGCGAGGGTGCCGAACCGTGCTGTCACGATAAATTGATCTCTCCGCATTGACTTGCGTTGACTGTTGCGTATATCACCCACCCCATCCCGCCGTATGCAGCGGGCATATTTCTTTCCAGAGCCTCAGCGCAGACGCGAGCAAGGCTCTATGACGATCTCAACCCCGCGCCGCGTGCCGGTTGGCGTTGAGATGATGAGGAGTTATTGGCTTGGCCCGAATTGCCGGTGTGAACATTCCAACCAACAAGCGGGTGCTGATCAGCTTGCGCTATATCTACGGCATCGGCCCGTCCAATGCCGTCGACATCTGCAAGCAGCTCGGCATTCCTGATGAGCGCCGGGTCAACCAGCTGTCTGACGACGAAGTGCTGCGCATCCGCGAGCTGATCGACCGCGACTACCGCGTTGAGGGAGACCTGCGTCGCGAGATCGCGATGAACATCAAGCGGCTGATGGACCTCGGGTGCTATCGGGGTCTGCGGCATCGCCGGGGTCTTCCCGTGCACGGGCAGCGCACCCACACGAACGCCCGGACCCGCAAGGGCAAGGCCGTGGCGATCGCCGGCAAGAAGAAAGTCACCAAGTAGCCGCGTTGCGGTAGGCCCGTCGCTGCTACGGCGGCGTAAGAACTGATAGGAATACTGGAATGGCGAAGCCCGCCTCTTCGCGTCCCCGCAGAAAGGAACGCAAGAACATCATCGCTGGCGTGGCCCATGTCGCCGCGACGTTCAACAACACGATGGTGACGATCACCGACGCCCAGGGCAACACGATCGCCTGGTCATCGAGCGGCATGCAGGGGTTCAAGGGCAGTCGCAAGTCCACTCCCTATGCGGCACAGGTGGCGGCCGAGGATGCGGGGAAGAAGGCACGCGAGCACGGGATGGAGACGCTGGAGATCGAGGTGAGCGGCCCCGGTTCCGGGCGTGAGAGCGCGTTGCGCGCGCTGCAGGCCGTGGGCTTTGCCATCACGGCGATCCGCGACATGACCCCGATCCCGCACAACGGCTGCCGTCCGCGCAAGCGCCGTCGCGTCTGATCGCCCGCACCGCCTTTGGTACGGCGCCACCGGTGGGTGGCGTCGCTTATTTTGTTTGGAGATGATCCATGGTCATCCAACGTAACTGGCAATCCCTGATCAAGCCGGAAAAGCTCGACGTCGAGCCGGGATCCGATCCGCACCGCATCGCGACCGTCGTGGCCGAGCCGCTGGAGCGCGGCTTCGGCATGACGCTCGGCAACGCCGTGCGCCGGGTGCTGCTGTCGTCGCTGCAAGGGGCGGCGGTGACGGCGGTGCAGATCGACGGCGTGCTGCATGAGTTCAGCAGCATCGCCGGCGTCCGGGAGGACGTGACCGACATCGTGCTCAACATCAAGCAGCTGGCGCTGCGGATGCACGGGGAAGGGCCGAAGCGCATGGTCCTGACTGCCACCGGACCCGGCGAGATCACGGCGGCGCAAATCCAGACCGGCTCCGACATCGACGTGATGAACCCGGACCTGGTGATCTGCACCCTCGATGACGGCGTGAAGCTCGGCATGGAGTTCACCGTCAACCTCGGCAAGGGCTACGTTCCCGCCGCGAGCAACCGTCCGGAGGATGCGCCCATCGGGCTGATCCCCATCGACGCCATCTACTCGCCCGTCAAGCGCGTGTCCTACAAGGTCGAGCCGACGCGCGTGGGGCAGGTGACGGATTACGACAAGCTGCTCCTGCAGGTGGAGACCAACGGCGCGGTGACGCCCGAAGACGCCGTGGCGCTCGCCGCGCGCATCCTGCAGGACCAGCTGCAGCTGTTCATCAACTTCGACGAGCCGCAGCTTGCCCGCGCCGACGACATCCACGACGACCTGCCGTTCAACCGCAACCTGCTGCGCAAGGTCGATGAGCTGGAGCTGTCGGTGCGCAGCGCGAACTGCCTGAAGAACGACAACATCGTCTATATCGGCGACCTCGTGCAGAAGACCGAGCAGGAGATGCTGCGCACGCCCAACTTCGGCCGCAAGTCGCTGAACGAGATCAAGGAAGTGCTGACCAACATGGGCCTGGCGCTCGGCATGAGCGTGTCGGGCTGGCCGCCGGAGAACATCGAGGACTTGGCCAAGCGGCTTGATGAGCCGTTCTGAGCCGATCCGCCTTAAGCGTTGAGAATTTAGGAGCTGCGCCATGCGCCACGGTGTTTCCGGCCGCAAACTGAACGTCACCTCGAGCCACCGCCTGGCCATGTTCCGCAACATGGCCGTGGCGCTGATCAAGCACGAGCAGATCACCACCACCTTGCCCAAGGCCAAGGAGCTGCGCCCGGTGGCGGAGAAGCTGATCACCCTGGGAAAGCGCGGCGGGCTGCATGCCCGGCGCCAGGCCCATGCCCAGCTTCGCGACCCGGTGATCGTCACCAAGCTGTTCTCGGCGCTGGCCGACCGCTACCGCACCCGCCCCGGCGGCTATACCCGCGTGCTGAAGGCCGGGGTGCGATATGGCGACGCGGCGGACATGGCGGTGATCGAGCTTGTTGACCGCGACCCCGCCGCCAAGGGCCAGGACAGCGGCCCGCGTCCGGACTTGGTCGAGGATGAGGAGCAGCAGGCGGCCTGAGCACGCCAAGCCCGCGCGCCGCCCAGCGGGCGACGCCTCGCATCCAGGGAGCGGCCGCACCACCTCGTTTCCTATGACGCGGCCCGCCCCTCCTTCCACAGACCTGTTCGGTTCGCCGCCGGCCGCTTCGCCCGCGCTGTCCAGGCCGCTTGCCGAGCAACTCCGCCCGGCGGCCCTGGTCGATGTCGTCGGGCAGCCGCACCTGGTGGGCGAGGACGGCACCCTGACCCGCATGTTGGGGCGCGGCGCCCTGGCCTCCATCATCCTGTGGGGTCTGCCCGGCGTGGGCAAGACGACGATCGCCCGCCTGCTCGCCGAGGCGGCCGGGCTGAACTTCACCGCGGTCTCGGCGGTATTCTCCGGCGTCGCCGACCTGAAGCGCATCTTTGACGAGGCCGCCCGGCGGCGGCAGCTTGGCGCCCGCACCCTGCTGTTCGTGGACGAGGTGCACCGGTTCAACCGCGCGCAGCAGGACAGTTTCCTGCCCGTCGTCGAGGACGGCACGGTCGTGCTGGTGGGCGCCACGACCGAGAACCCGTCCTTCGCCCTGAACGGCGCCCTGCTGTCCCGCTGCCAGGTGCTGGTGCTGCGCCGCCTGGATGACGAGGCGCTCGACTGCCTGCTCGCCCGGGCCGAGCAGGCGGTCGGTCGGCCCCTGCCGATCCTGCCGGAGGCGCGGGGCGCCTTGCGCGCGATGGCGGACGGGGATGGGCGCTACCTGCTCAACATGGCGGAGCAGCTTTTCAGCCTGTCAGAGCCTGCCCTGCTGGACGCGTCGGGCCTCGCCGAGGCCATTGGGCGCCGGGCCGCTTTGTATGACAAGGACCGGGACGAGCATTTCAACCTGATCTCCGCCCTACACAAGTCGTTGCGGGGCTCCGACCCGGATGCGGCGCTGTATTGGTTCGCCCGCATGGTGGCGGGGGGCGAGGACGCGCGCTACATCGCGCGCCGCTTGGTCCGCTTCGCGTCGGAGGACATCGGCATGGCCGATCCGGGCGCGCTGCCCCAGGCGCTGGCGGCCTGGGACGCCTACAAACGCCTCGGCAGCCCGGAGGGCGAGCTGGCCATCGTGCAGGCGATCCTCTACCTGGGCACCGCGCCGAAGTCGAACGCGCTGTATGCCGCATACAAGAGCGCGTTGGCCGCAGCAAAGGCCACCGGCAGCCTGCCGCCACCCGCCCATATCCTGAACGCGCCGACCCGGCTCATGCAGAGCCTCGGCTACGGCAAGGATTACGCATACGATCATGACGCGGAGGATGCATTCTCCGCCCAGGACTATTTCCCGGATGGGATGGATCGCCCGACATTCTACCGCCCGGCCGACCGAGGCTTCGAGCGCGAAGTGGCGCGGCGACTGGATCACTGGGCCAAGCTGAGGCAGAGCCGACCATGAGCACAGCGATGCAGACCCAGGCAGTGCAGACCCGCGCGGTGACGGAGGACGAGGCCGACCTGCGGCTGGACCGCTGGTTCCGCCGGCACTTCCCGGGCGTCACCCAAGGGGCGATCCAGAAGCTGTGCCGCACCGGGCAGGTCCGCATCGATGGCCGCCGGGCGGATGCCGGAACCCGCCTGGCGCCGGGCCAGGCGGTCCGGGTGCCGCCGCTGCCGCCCGCCGCCGCGCCGCCGCCCGTGGTGCACGTCTTCAACCCCGAGATCGCCCGCGAGCTGGAGCGCATGGTGCTGTATCGGGACGACGCCTTGATCGTGCTGAACAAGCCGCATGGCCTCGCGGTGCAGGGCGGCCCCGGCATCGTCCGGCACCTGGACGGCATGTTGGACGGGCTGCGCGGCGACAGCGAGCATCGGCCGCGGCTGGTGCATCGGCTGGACCGTGACACGTCGGGCGCTTTGGTTCTGGCGCGTACGCCGGGCACCGCGGCGCGGCTCGCGGCGGCGTTCCGCGGCCGGGACGTGCAGAAGACGTACTGGGCAGTGGTCGCCGGCCGCCCGGTGCCGGTGGAGGGGCGGATCGACATGCCGCTGCTGCGCTACACCGGGCTGCGCGGGGAGCGCAGCGTGCCGGCGGCGCGGGACGACAAGGAGGGGCTGCGGGCGGTGACGGACTACCGGACGCTCGACCATGCCGGGCAGAAGCTCGCCTGGCTGGAGATGTCGCCGATCACCGGGCGCACGCACCAGCTCCGGGTGCACGGCGTCGGCATCGGTGCGCCCATCGTGGGCGACACGAAGTATCACGAACCCGACCAGAACGGCGCCGGCTCGGCCTTGGTCGAGGGCCTGTCGGACAAGCTGCACCTGCACGCCCGCGCGCTGGATCTGCCGCACCCGGCGGGCGGACGGCTGGTGGTGGAGGCCGAGCTGCCGCCGCATATGCGCGAGACGTTCGCGACCCTGGGCTTCCACGCCGGGCGTGCCCAGCCACCCGCCTGGCGATGAGGTTCCCCGGATGACCCGGGGGCGCCGCATCGGCCTGACGGCCGCCGCCCTTGCGGCGCTGCTGCCCATCGTGGCCGTCGCGGCGCTCGCGTTGCTGTTCGATGCCGATGCGTTGAAGCTCCGGCTGGCCGATGCGGCGCGGCGCGCCACGGGGCGGGAGCTGACGATCGCCGGGCCGGTGGGCCTCACTTGGTCGCTGGTGCCGACCATCGCGCTGCGCGACGTCTCCCTGTCCAACCCGCCGGGCATGTCGCGCCCGGCCCTGGTGCGGGCGGCGCAGCTCGACGTGCGGATCGCCCTGATCCCCCTGCTGTCCCGCCGGGTGGAGGTGCGCGGCGTCACCGTGCTCTCGCCGGATCTCCTGCTGGAGCGCGACGCGGCGGGCCGGCCCAACTGGCACTTCGCGCCGGCCGTCGCG
>CAHJXG010000587.1 GCA_903644035.1 Rhodospirillales bacterium | reverse complement strand
AGCTAGTGACTGGAGTTCAGACGTGTGCTCTTCCGATCTAAGCGCAGCACGGCGACCGTCTCCTCCGGCACCGGCACGACGCGCACGCGGGCGTCGTTCGGCGCGGGTGGCTCTGCCAGTGCCGCCGGCAGGAAGAAGCGGATCACCCAGCCGGCGTCGCCTGCCTCCTGTGCCACGGGCGCGGTCATGCCGATGCCCTCGCCGGCCACGGCGCCCGACTGCGCGACCGGCGCGGTCATGTCGATGCGCGCGCGGCGCTGGTTGCCCCCGAAGATGTAGCCGGCCAGCCGGCGGAAGCCCTCGCCGCGGGCGGCGTAGGCGTCGCCGGGCACCGTGGTCTCGGCGGCAAGCCGGGGCGCGTAGCGGCGGATCTCCACGTCGCCCAGGCGCTCGACCACGCTGTGCCGCGGCTCCTCCGTGCCGCCGCGGATGCCGAAGGCGGAGCACGCACCGAGCAGCAGGCCGCCGAGCAGGGTTGCCATGGGAAGCGCCTTCATTGTGGAGGACCGCGCGGCCAACTATCCCGCCACCAGCGCGGGCATGCGGGCCAGCGCCGATTGCAGGGCGTGGGCGAGGTCCTGCAGCTTGTAGGGCTTGCGCAGCAAGGGCAGGTCGCGCGGCATGGCGGCGCCCGCCCCGGTGTAGCCGGTGGTCAGCAGCACCGGCAGGCCCGGACGCCGCCGCTGGGCCTCCCACGCCAAGGCGAGGCCGTCCATGCCGCCCGGCATCAGCACGTCGGTGAACAGCAGGTCGACCGGCCGCCCATCCGCCAGCGCGCCGAGCGCCGCCGC
Source organism: Rhodospirillales bacterium (assembly GCA_903644035.1). GTDB lineage: Bacteria > Pseudomonadota > Alphaproteobacteria > Acetobacterales > Acetobacteraceae > CAHJXG01. The sequence goes on along the minus strand of CAHJXG010000587.1, from coordinate 4,203 downwards.
CGCCGTGCTCACCCGCGTCGGCCGATGGCCCAACTGCTCCAGCATATCGACGGCCAACGCCGCCACGTCGTCGTCGTCCTCGCACACCAGCACGGCGGCGCCGAGCATGGACGGCGCCTCATTTGCGTCGCCGGGCGCCGGGGCGGCGCAGGGCGGCACGTCCGACACCGGCAGCAGGATCGAGACGGTGGTGCCCTGGCCCGGCTGGCTGCGCAGCCGCACGCCGCCGCCGCTCTGCCGGGCGAAGCCATAGACCTGGGCGAGGCCGAGGCCGGTGCCCTGCCCCACCTCCTTGGTCGTGAAGAACGGCTCGAACACCCGCGCCTGGGTCGCCTCCGACATGCCGGTCCCGGTGTCGGCGACGGAGAGGCGGACGAAGCGCCCATCCAGCCCGTCCGGGTCGGTCAGGCCGTCGAGCGTCGCCAGCTCCGCGGTGATGGTCAGCATCCCGCCGCCCGGCATGGCGTCCCGCGCGTTCACCGCGAGGTTCAGCACCGCAAGCTCCAGCTCGTCGGGATCGGCCTGCACCGGCGGCAGGTCGGGCTGCAGGCGCAGCTCGGTCCGGATGTCGCCGCGCAGCGTCCGGGTCAGCAACTCACCCGCGCCGTCGTCGAACCAGGCGCCGAGGCCGATCGCCTCCGGCCGGAGCGACTGCCGGCGCGCGACCGTCAGCAGCCGCTTGGTCAGCTCGCCCCCGCGCTGCGCTGCGCGGCGCACGCTGTCGAGCAGTTGCGCCCGGCGCTGCGGGGTTTCCGTGCGCTCCAAGAGGGTCAGACCGCTCAGCACCACCTGCAGTAGGTTGTTGAAGTCGTGCGCGACGCCGCCGGTGAGCTGGCCCACCGCCTCCAACTTCTGCGCCTGGCGCAGCCGGGCCTCCAGCGCGTTGCGGGCGGTCACGTCGCGGAACACCGCGAGCAGCCGGCCGATGCGCCCGCCGACGTCGCGCAGCGGGGTCAGCGTCGTCTCGAAGGTGCCGGCGAGCTTGGGGAAGTGCAGCTCCGCGGTGAAGGCCACGCCCGCGCCGGTTTCGACGCAGCGCCGGAACTGCACCTCGACCGCCGCGGCGTCGCAGGCCGGCATGAGCACCTCGGCCGGGTGGCCGTCGATGGCTGCGGTGCGCACGCCGGCCATGCGCTCGGCGGCGGGGTTCGCGGCCTCGAACAGGAACGCGCCACCCTCCGTGACGTGCACGGTGAACATGCATTCCGGGAAGCCCTCGAAGATCGCTCGGGCCTGCGCCTCGCTGGCGACGAGGGCCTGGGTGCGCTCCTGCACCCTCGCCTCCAGCGTGGCGTTGAGGTCGCGCACCGCGGTCTGCCGGCTGCGCGCGCGCAGCGCCGCCCGCGCGGCGCTGACCAGGCTTTCCGAGTTCAGCGGGCGCTCCAGCAGCATGGCGTTGCCCAGGCCCTCCAGCGTCGCGAAATGGCGCGGGGAGCGGGGGCCGGGCTGCTTGGTCGCCAGCACCAGGAACGGCAGGTCGGACCAGGTCGGCTGCGCCGCAACGAGGCCCAGCAGATGCTCGAGGCTCGGGCCGGCCAGCGCCTCCTCCGTCACCATCACGGCGGCGCAGGCCTCGATGCGCCCGATCAGCTCGGCCAGGTCCGCGAGCGGCGTGGACGCGACGCCGGCACGGGCCAGGACCCGGCCGATCACCTCGGCGTCGCGCCCGCGTGGGGCCAGGATCAGGATGGGTTGGCCGGGCATCTCAGGACCCGGTCATTTCAGGACCCGATCATCTCAGGCCGGTTCGACGGGCGGGGCAGCCAGCGCGCCGTGCATGCCGTCCCAGACCGGCGTCCCCCCGAGCACGCCGCGCATCCCCCTGAGCGGGGCGCTGATGGTGATGCCCTCGCGGCTGATCGTCAGCTCCCGGATCATGCTCTCGTGGGCCGCCGTGCGGGTCTTCACCACCGAGATCGCCTTGCGCACCTCGCCGTCGGCCTCGAAGTAGCGCAGCAGCACGATGCAATCCGCGAGGTAGCTGAGATCGACGGCCGCCGTCACCTGGCCGATGATGCCATGCTGGCCCAGCACCATGAGCGTGATGACGCCCTTCTGGTTCAGATAGGTCAGCAGCTCGTGCATCTGCAGCAGCAGGTACTTCTCGCCGGGCATGCTCTGCAGGTAGGCGTTGAGGCTGTCGATGACGAGGAACTGCGCGCGGTCGCGCTCGACCGACAGGCGGACGCGGTGGGCGAACTCGCCCGGCGACATCTCGGCCGGGTCGATCTGGCGGATGGCGAGCTGGCCGTTCTCGACGAAGGGGCGCAGATCCATGCCGAGCGCGGCCGAGCGGGCCATCAGCGTGGGCAGCCCCTCGTCGAACAGGAAATACGCGCCGCGTCCACCCCGGCGCAGCGAAGCGACCAGCGCGCCCATGGCGGTGGTCGTCTTGCCGGTGCCCGAGGGGCCGATCAGCAGCGTGTTGGTCCCGGGGCTGAGGCCTCCACCCAGCATCTGGTCCAGCCCGGGATTGCCGGTGCTGACCAGGGCGTGACCAAACTCCGCACGGTGCTCGCTGGCGACCAGGCACGGAAAAACCTCGATGCCGCCCCGCTGGATGGTGAAATCATGGTAGCCGCCGCGGAACGCGTTGCCCCGCAGCTTCACGACGCGCAGCCGCCGCCGCTCCGCCCCATAGTCCAGCGCGATCTGCTCCAGCGTCACGACCCCGTGCGCCAGGCTGTGCAGCTTGACGTCGCCGCCGGCCGACAACGGCTCCGACGAGCGGTCGTCGAGGATCATGACGGTGCAGCCCTGCTGCCCGAAGAAGTGCTTGAGCGCGAGGACCTGGCGGCGGTAACGCTGCGGGGTCTCCGCCAGCAGACGGATCTCGCTCAGGCTGTCGAACACGACGCGGGCCGGGCCGAGCGCCCGCACCCGGGCCATCACGGCGCGGATGGTCTCCCCAAGCTCAAGCTCCGACGGGTGCAGCACGCTCTGCTCGACCTCTCCGTCCAGCCCGGCTGCGTCGATGAGCTCGAAGATGTCGATGCCGTCCAGGCTCCAGCCGTGGTTGGCGGCGACGGCGCGCAACTCGTCTTCGGACTCCGAAAGGGTGATGTAGAGCGTGGCGTCGCCGTGCCGGGCACCCTCGATGAGGAAGCTGAGCGCCAGCGTAGTCTTGCCAGCGCCGGGCGTCCCCTCGATCAGGTAGACGCGCCCGGGGTCGATGCCGCCGCCCATGATGGAATCGAGGCCATCCGTGCCGGTGAAGATCTTGGGCCGGTACGACGGATCAGCGGGGCGGGTCATGCCGGCGCTTTTGGAACATGGCCGTTGCAAAATCAACCGGCGCGTTGGCAGGAGCGAAGCCCAGGATCAGCGGTGGTAGACCGAGCGCACGGACCCGGGCGCGCCCCGGCGCCAGGTACGATACTTGTAGGCGCCCCAGGCGACCGCGGCGGCGATGACCACCACCGGCAGCAGCAGCGCCGCGATCCAGAGCGCCAGCGCGGCCACCGCGGCGGCGCCGGCGAGGACGGCCACGATGGTCGCCCCCAGCAGCAGCTTGAACGACAACGGGGCGCGCATGCCAGGCGGCTTGGTGCGGAACGTGCCGTCAGGCGCCATGTCGATAACGGGCGGGATACGGTTCATGGCTGTGACGTGGCCCTGGGGTATTCGGGTTCAAGTACCGCCCAGGGACCGTGTGCAAATAGGCTGCGACAGGGGGGCAAACCGGGACCGCCGCCGGGGGTCGGGCGGTCCCGGGAGCGAGGCTCAGGCCGGCGTGTCCGACGGCTTCTGATCCTGCGGATGCTCCAGGTTCTCGGCGCCGGCGCGGGTGCCGCCGAGCTTGTCGGCGCCGCCCGCGTCAGGGGCGCCGGGCTTCTTGTGGTTGCCGGTGTCCTGCTGGCCGTCGGTGTGGTCGATCGTCTCTTCGGTGTGCGGCTGTTTCACGGTGCGGCTCCTCTCGATGTTGCCTCCCTCCAGAACGCGCGCGGCGGCGGGGGTTGCATGGCCGGGCTGGCGGGAGACCAGCGCCAGTATGCCCGCGCCGACCAGGGCCGCCACCACGGTGACGGTGCCGACCATGACGCGGATGCGGTGCGTGACGCTGCGCGCCTCCCGCCCCTGCTCGTCCAGCACGACGAGCCGCTTTGCCGCCACCCGGTCCCAGAGGTCGCCGGGGCCGGACAGCACGGCGTCGGCATCGGTGCCGAGCGCGGGGCGCAGGGCCGAGAGCCTGGCGTCGGCGTC
>CAHJXG010000586.1 GCA_903644035.1 Rhodospirillales bacterium | reverse complement strand
TTGAGGCGGCCCGGCTGTGCGAGCGGCGGGTCCGGGACGCCGAGGCGGCACAGGCGGCGATGCAGCGGGAGCTGGCCGCGCTTGAACGGCAGCACGGCGCCCCCGAAGTGTCGGGAACCACCGCCAGCCTCCCGGCCGAACGCATCCTCTACGTCGGCGGCCGGCCCGGCTGCACGGAGCAGATGCGCGCGTCGCTGGAGGCCGCCGGCGGCGCGCTGCTGTGCCACGACGGTGGGCGGCACGACCATCCCTCCCTGCTGCCCGGCCTGGTCAGCCAGGCCGACCGGGTGGCCTTCCCCGTGGACTGCGTGAGCCATGACGCGGCGCTTGCGGTCAAGCGTCTGTGCCGCCAGCTCGGCAAGCCCTGGCTGCCGCTGCGCAGCGCCGGCCTCGGGTCGTTCCTGGCGGCCCTGGCCGAGCCGGCGGGCGGCCCTGCCCCCGACACCACCGAACATGCCGTTGGAGCCTTGCCATGAACGTCATCACCCCGCCGGACCCGGCCCGCCATCCTTTCCTGACCGGCAAGCCGAAGCGCCTGTTCATCGACGGCAAGTGGGTCGAGGCCGCGTCGGGCAAGACCTTCGACACGCTCAACCCTTCGACCGGCTCGGTGCTGGCCTCCGTGGCCGAGGGCGATGCCGAGGACATCGGCCGCGCGGTCGAGGCGGCCCGGCGCGCCTTCGACGGCCCGTGGCGCAGGTTCAAGCCGTTCGAGCGGCAGAACCTGCTCCTCAAGCTCGCCGACCTCGTCGAGCGGCATTTCGAGGAACTGGCGGCGCTCGACACGCTCGACATGGGCGCGCCGATCAGCCGCACGCGGGCGAGCCGACTGCGCGCCCTCGGGATGCTGCGCTACTACGCGGGCCAGGCGACCGCGATCCACGGCGAGACCATCGAGAACTCGCTGCCGGGCGACTACGTCTCCTTCACCTTGAAGGAGCCGGTCGGCGTCGTCGGCGCGATCATCCCGTGGAACGGGCCGCTGACCGCGACGATCTGGAAGATCGGCCCGGCGCTCGCGACCGGCTGCACGGTGGTGCTGAAGCCGGCGGAGGAGGCGCCGCTCACCTCGCTGCGCCTGGCCGAGCTGTGCCAGGAGGCCGGCGTGCCGCCGGGCGTCGTGAACGTCGTGACCGGATACGGCGAGACGGCGGGCGCGGCGCTGGCGGGCCATCCCGACGTGGACAAGGTGGCGTTCACCGGGTCGCACCTGACGGGCCAGAAGATCATCCAGGCGTCGGCCGGCAACCTGAAGCGCGTCTCGCTCGAACTCGGCGGCAAGTCGCCCGACGTGGTGTTCGCCGATGCCGACCTGGACGCCGCGGTGCCGGGCGCGGGCATGGCGGTGTTCGCCAACTCCGGTCAGATCTGCAGCGCCGGCACGCGGCTGTTCGTCGAGCAGGCCATCTACGAGGAGTTCACCGCCCGCGTCGCCGCGTATGGCAAGACGCTCCGGGTGGGCAACAGCAGCGACCCCGAGACCCAGGTCGGCCCGCTGGTCTCGCCCGAGCAGCTTGACCGCGTGACCGGCTATCTCGCCATCGGCCGGCAGGAGGGCGCACGGCCGCTGTCGGGGGGCGAGCGCCTGACCGACGGCGACCTGGCGCAGGGCTACTTCGTGCCGCCCACGGTGTTCGCCGACGTGCGCGACGAGATGCGGATCGCGCAGGAGGAGATCTTCGGCCCCGTGATCTCGGCCATTCCGTTCACCGACGTGGACGAGGTGATCGAGCGCGCCAACCGGACAAGCTTCGGCCTCGGCAGCGGCGTGTGGACCCAGGATGTCAGCCGCGCGCACAAGCTCGCGCGCAGCCTGCGGGCCGGCTCGGTCTGGGTCAACTGCTACCAGGCGATGGACCCGGCCGTGCCGTTCGGCGGCTACAAGATGAGCGGCTACGGGCGCGAGAGCGGCAAGCAGCACGTCGAGGAGTACCTGAACGTCAAGGCGGTCTGGATCAAGACAGGCTGATCCGGAGCGCCGCCCGACCGGAAATCAACAAAAAATGGAGGAAATCCGTCATGTCAGACACAAGCTTGATCCAGGCACCTCGCCGGAGCCGCCCGCGTGGCATCCCATCGATCCTGGGAACATGCGCGGTGCTGGCAGCCGCACTTGCCGTCGGGGCCGCCGCGGCGCCAACCGAAGTGGCACTCCCGGGTGATCGCGTCTTCCCGGAAAGCCTCGGCTCCACGAAGGACGGCACGCTGTTTATCGGCAGCTTCGCCGAGGGCGGCATCCTCAAGGTGAGGCCGGGCGCCGACAGGGCGGAGCCTTGGATCAAGCCGGGAGCGAATGGCAGCCGCTCCACCTTCGGCGTGCTCGCCGACGAGGCGTCCAACACGCTCCTGGTCTGCTCGAACGACACGTCCGGCTTCGGCGTTCCCGGCCCTGGAACCGCCACGGGGAGCGCGCTCAAGGCGTTCGACCTCACGACCGGGGAGGCCAAGGGCAGCACGCCGCTTCCCGGCGGCCCGACGCTCTGCAACGACATCGCGCTGGGTCCGGACGGCTCCGCCTACGTGACCGACTCGTTCAACCCGCACATCCTCCGCTTGAAGCCGGGCGGGAACGAGTTCGAGGTCTGGGGCAGCGATCCGCGGTTCGCGCCGCCCAAGGGGGGCGCCGGCCTCGATGGCATCGCCGTCGGCACCGATGGCGCGATCTACGTCAACACCTTCACGCCGGGCGGCCTGTTCAAGGTTGCCGTGGCGGACGGCCGGGCCGGCGAGATCACGGCGCTGCAAACCTCGCGCAAGCTCACCTTGCCCGACAGCCTCCGCGCCTATGGCGACAACACGTTCCTGATGATCGAAGGAGGCGGAAGCCTCGACCTGGTGACCGTCAAGGGCGGGATGGCCGAGATCACCACGATCAAGGACGGGTTCGGCGGGCCGGTGTCGGTGACGCAGGTCGGCAGCACCGCCTGGGTTGCCGAAGGGCAGCTTGGCCACCTGCTTGACCCCGAGCTGAAAAAGCAGCCGCCAAAGCTTCCCTTCCGCCTTCACGCGGTTCCGCTGCCGCCCTAGTGGCGCGGCAGGCTCGCAAGCGGCTGCAGCCCGCCGGGCACCGGCGGGCTTGGGAGCCGTGTCGTCACGGTGCGCGCGGTGCCGCCCCGTTCAGCCCGAAGCCGGCGCGGGTGAAGGCGTCGCGCGCCTGCGGTCCCGACAGGAAGTCCAGGAACGCCCGGGCGCCGGGCGTGTCGTGGGCGCGAACGACCGCGAACGGATACGTCACCGGCGGGTGGCTGCCGGGGGGAAAGGCGCCCGCGACGGCCACGCCCGTGTCCGCCGCCGCGTCGGTCGCATACACGATGCCTGCGGGCGCCTCGCCGCGGTCAACCAGCAGGAGGGCGGAGCGCACGCTCTCGGCCCGGGCCAGCCGCGGCTGCACCCGCTCCCACAGGCCGAGCGACTTCAGCGCCGCCTCCGCGTATATGCCGACGGGCACGTGCGCCGGGTCGCCGGTCGCGAGCCGGCCGCTCGTGCCCAGCAGGGCGTCGAGGTCGAGGCCGGGTCCGACCTGCACCGTCCGCGCGCGATCCTTCGGCACGACCAGGACCAGGCTGTTGGTCAGCAGGCTGCGCCGCGTCTCCGGGACGATCAGGCCGCGCTGCTGGAGGTAGTCGGCCCATTGCTCGTCGGCGGAGGCGAACAGGTTGGCGGGCGCGCCGGCCTCGATCTGCCGGGCGAGCGTCGAGCTGCTGGCGAAGGAGAAGCGCGGGGCCGCCTGGCCGCTGGCCGTCCACAGCCGGCCGATCTCCTGCAGCACCTCGGTGAGGCTCGCGGCCGCGAACACCGTCAGCGGCGGCTCCTGCGCGGCGGCTGGACGGAAGGAGGCGCCCGCGGTCACGACCGCGCTGGCGAGCGTCAAGGCAAATCGGCGGCGGAGCATCGTGATCCTTCGTTCTGGAGGGGTCCCGTCAGGGTTCAAGGCCGGGCCAGGCCGTCACTGCGGCGGCGTCTGGCCCACGGGCAATGCGACCGGGATCAGGCCGTGCCGCGCCAGGATGGCCTGGCCCGGCCCCGACATGACGAACAGCGCGAAGCGCGCCGCGGCCGGGTTGGCGGACAGCAGGGTCATGCCGTACTCGGGACCGACCTCCAGCTCCGCCGGCAGGGGAACGGCGGCGAGGTCCGGCAGGGTGCGGCGCAGCGCCTCCGCGCCGCTGCAGTAGCCCAGCATGACATCGGCGCGCCCGGACAGGAACACACCCTCGCTCGCCCCCTGGCCCGGCACCAGCGGCGCCATGCTGGGGCCGCCCACGAGCTGCTGCGCCTTGCCCTCCAGCATGGCCTGGGCGCCCGGGCGCACCCGTTCGGCACGGGCGAACGCCGCCCAGGCGTAGTCGCCGCCGGGGTCTGCGACGGGCGTGCTGGTGGCGAGCTTGACCGCGGGGTCGAGCAGGCGTTCGAGCAGGTTGTCCTGTGTCAGCCCCAGGGCTTGGCGGCCCAGCGCGCACATGCGGTTGCGCGCGAACAGCACCACGGGCGCGCCGCGCCCGGCGTCGGCCAGGCGCTGCGGCTGGCCCAGGTCAGATCGG
>CAHJXG010000585.1 GCA_903644035.1 Rhodospirillales bacterium | reverse complement strand
TGGAGCGGGCGAAGGGATTCGAACCCTCGACCCCAACCTTGGCAAGGTTGTGCTCTACCCCTGAGCTACGCCCGCATCCCAGCGCGACAGCCTTTTAGGCGGCCCCGCGGCGTCGCGCAAGAGCCGTTGGCGCATGGCCCGGCGAGGCCGCGCATCGTCTCCGGAGGGCCTTGCCCATCATTGCGATGGCTTGCACATACTGCCGGCGCGCAACATCTATGCGTCGACAGACCACCAGGGTAGGCAATTCCATGGACATGCTCATCGGTCAGAAAACTGGGGCGCAGCCGAGGCCGGGGCAGGCAGCCTCGATGCGCAGCCCGCCGCACGGGGCCGCAGGGGGCGCAGCGCCCAGCGACATGATCATCGATAGCACGCAGCAAACCTTCATGCAGGACGTGATCGAGGCTTCGCGCACCGTCCCGGTGCTGGTGGACTTCTGGGCGACTTGGTGCGGTCCCTGCAAGCAGCTCACGCCCACCTTGGAGAAGGTGACCCGGGCGGCGGGTGGCCGGATCAAGCTGGTCAAGATCGACATCGACGCCAACCGGGCGCTCGTCCAGCAATTGGCGCAGATCGGCCTGCCGCTGCAGTCCGTCCCGACGGTCGCGGCGTTCTGGCAGGGGCAGATCGCCGACCTGTTCCAGGGCGCCCTGCCGGAAAGCGAGGTCAAGCGCTTCGTCGAGAGCCTGCTGAAGCTCGCGGGCGGCGCCATGCCGGCCGCAGACCTGCTGGCGGAAGCCAAGGCCGCGATGGAGTCTGCGCAGTTTGAGGAGGCCGGCAGCCTGTTCAGCGCCCTGCTGCAGGAGGAGCCGGAGAACCCGGCGGCCTGGGCCGGGTTGATCCGCGTGCTGATGGCGCTCGGCCAGGAAGACCAGGCCCGGGAAGCGCTGGAGCAAATCCCGCCCGGCATCGCCGAGCACGCCGAGATCAGCGGGGCGCGGAGCGCGCTGCTGCTGGCCGAGGAGGGGCGCCGGGCCAGCAGTCAGCTTGGCGAGTTCGAACGCCGCCTCGCCGCCGACCCGGGCGACCACCAGGCGCGCTACGACCTGGCGGCGGCGCTGAACGCCACCGACCGCCGGGCCGAGGCGGCCGACGCGCTGCTCCACATCGTCAAGCATGACCGTGCCTGGAACGATGATGCGGCGCGGCTGCAACTGCTCAAGCTGTTCGAGGCTTGGGGGCTGACGGACGCCACGACCTTGTCCGCACGGCGCAAGCTGTCGGCACTGCTGTTCAGGTAGCCCCATGCTCCAATCCGGCTCAGACCAACTGCCGACGGAATTCCCGGTGTTTCCGTTGGGCGGCGCCCTGCTGCTGCCGCAGGGCAAGCTGCCGCTGAACATCTTCGAGCCGCGCTACCGCGCCATGGTGGAGGACGCGCTCGCGTCGGGCCGGGTGATCGGCATGGTGCAGCCGGATGAGAACCGGCCGCAGACGCCCAGCGGGCCGGCGCTGTACCGCATCGGCTGCCTGGGCCGCCTGTCCTCGTTCAACGAGACCGACGACGGACGATATCTGATCACCCTGACCGGCCTCGTCCGCTTCGCGATCAGCGTGGAGTTGGAGATGCAGCGCGGCTATCGCCGGGTGCGGGCCGACCTGGCACGGTTCCGGGACGACCTGGACGACAAGCCAGCAACGGCTGCCGTTGACCGGGACACGCTGACCCGGGCGCTCCGCACCTACTTCAACGCCCGTGGATTCGATGCGAACTGGGACGCGATCAACGAGATGCCGGACGACGCGCTGGTGGTGACCCTGGCCATGGTCTGCCCGTTCGATCCCGTGGAGAAGCAGGCGCTGCTGGAAGCCCCAAAGTCGGCTGATCTGGCCAGCACCCTGCTCACCCTGCTGCAGATGGGCGCCCATGCCACGGACACTGGACGGCCGGGCCGCCATGCGAGTTGAACAGGCGGGGCTGCCCCATGCCTGACGGCGTGGCCATCGATCCTCGCCTGCTCGCCATCCTGGTCTGCCCCGTGAGCAAGGGTCCGCTGACGTACGACCGGGCCGCGCAGGAGCTGATCAGCCGGACCGCCGGCCTTGCGTTTCCCGTGCGCGACGGCATCCCGATCATGCTGCCCGAGGAAGCTCGGCTGCTCGACGACGCATGACCCCGCCGTGCCCAACCGAGATCCGCATCCGGCGCGCGACACGGCGCCTCGAAGTGGATTTCGATGACCAGGCCAAGGTCTCGTTGCCCGCCGAGCTGCTCCGGGTCGAGAGTCCGAGCGCCGAGGTGCAGGGCCATTCGCCGCACCAGAAGCAGATCGTGCCGGGCAAGCGCGAGGTGGGCATCGTCGCCGTCGAGCCCATCGGTCATTACGCCGTGCGCATCCGCTTCTCCGACGGGCACGACACCGGGATCTACACCTGGGCTTTGCTGCACCGGATGGGCCATGAGCAGGCGGCGCTGTGGGACGCCTATCTGGCGGCGCTGGCAGAGAAGGGGCTAAGCCGAGATCCCTGACACCGCGCGGGCCGCCGTCCTCATGCGGTCTGCACCGAGATGGCCGTCAACCCGGCCTCCAGCAGCGCGCGCAAGTCCGGCAGCGCGAGCGCGATGCAGCCCTCGGTCGGCGCGAAGTCCGGCCGCGCGACATGCAGGAAGATCGCGCTGCCGGCCCCACGCTGCACCGGGGCGTCGTTCCAGCCGAGGACGCCGATGATGTCGTAAACCGAGTCGGCCCGCCAAAGCGCCTCATGCCGGCCATCATGCGGCAGGCGGACCGGGCGGTTGTAGTCGGCGTGCGACGGATCGTCGCACCACCCGTCATGCGGGGCCAGCGGCATGGCCGGGACGGCGGCGCGGGGCCGCGCCACCCGGTCGGCGCGATACAGCAGCCGCCGCAGAGGCAGCAGCCCGGCCGGCGTTGCCCCGTCGCCTTCCTGCTTGCGCGCGCTTATGCCGCCATGCCCAAGCGAAGCGCGGTGCCGCAAGCCACCCAGCAGCAGGGTGCCGTCAGGATGCAGGGTCGCGTGGCCCGCGGCGTCCCCGCTCATGCCAGGCCCTTCTCGAGCGCCTGGCTCCGCAGCCACTCCTGCGAGGCCATCTGGTAGGCGGCGTGCCCGCGCTGCGGGTCGGCGGCAAATTGGGTCGGCCCTTGCAGGAATTCGGGTATCGTGGTGGCAAGGGTCGTGTACTCGCCAGGCTTCTCGGTACCGGGCGTGACCGCACCCATCGGCGCCTCCGACCCCGTCGCGCACATCCCGAGCGGGACCGAAGGACGCGACAAATCCGGCCCCATGGCGAACAGCGCGCCCACGAAGCTCATGACGGCAGCGCCCAGGATGCCGATGGGACCGCCAAAGATGCCCGCTCCGAGGATGCGGAGCGGGGCCGGGATGGTTTCGCCCGTTGCGGCCCGGTAAATTGTGCCGACCCCCGGCACATGCTGCAGGGGGTTGAGCGCCCGCAGCACGTCGCTGAACGGCACATCGATCGGTTGCGGCCAATAGCCATCAGGCCCAATTGGCCCGGCGCCATCGGGGGGCGTCGCGTAGCCAAACAGGCGGGAGGCAGGGTCGGCGCCGGGTGTGGGTGGGATCATGGTTTCGGTTAGGCAAGAGCCATGCCATCCCTCGCTCAACCCAGCAGATGCCCGAACCGCCGCTTTTTCGTCGCCAGATAGTGATTGTTGACGCCGTTCGGCGCGATCACCAAAGGCTCCCGCGCCTCGACCGCGACTCCATGGGCGGCCAGGGCGGTCAGCTTGTCGGGATTGTTGCTCAACAGCCTGAGCCGACGGATGCCGAGCTGGTCGAGCATCGTCGCCGCGATTTGGAAGTTGCGCTCATCCGCATTCCAGCCCAGGGCACGATTCGCATCGAGCGTATCCAGCCCACGGTCCTGCAAGGCATAGGCGCGCAGCTTGTTCGTAAGCCCGATGCCGCGCCCCTCCTGCGCCAAGTAAAGCAGCACCCCGCTGCCCTCTGCCGCCATGCGGTCCAGCGCCGCGTGCAGCTGCGGCCCGCAGTCGCAACGCAGGCTGCCCAGCAGGTCCCCGGTGAAGCACTCGGAGTGCACGCGCACCAGCGGCGCCGGCCCGGCGGCGTCGGCGTGCTCCGGCTTGCCGATCAGGATGGCCAGGTGCTCGATCCCGGCATCCGGCGCGCGGAACGCCACGACGCGCGCGTCGGCGGACACCGCGAGCGGGACGTGCACCGACGCCACCTGCACCAGGCCCGATGCCGCCGTGTCGGGGAAGGCCAGCACGTCCGCGGTCGCCACCGTCATCAGGCCGAGGCGCGCCGCCTGCGCGGCCGCGTCCGCATGCACCGGCGCCACG
>CAHJXG010000584.1 GCA_903644035.1 Rhodospirillales bacterium | reverse complement strand
GCCATGATCGAGGCGCACGAGGCGCAGGGCGGCCCGGCGTTCGAGCTGTATGCCCTGGGCCTTGAGCACAAGCACGTGCCCGAGTTGCAGCTCCACGCCCGGCTCGCCCGGCGCCCGATCTTCGTGCCCTCGGTCGCGCATACGCGGCAGGGCATGCTGGTGTCGGTGCCGCTGCATCTGGACATGCTGCCGGGCCGTCCGCGCCTGGCCGACCTGCATGACGCCATCGCCGCCCGCTATCGTCACAGCCCCCTGGTGCGGGTCCTGCCGACTGAGGCGGCGGGCACGCTGGAAACGACGGCGCTGAACGACACGGACATCATGGAGCTGCGGGTGCTCGGCAATGACCGCGAGGGACAGGCGGTCCTGGTCGCCCGGCTGGACAACCTGGGGAAGGGCGCGTCCGGCGCCGCGGTGCAGAACCTGCGCCTGATGCTGGGCCTCGATCAGCCGGCGGTGCAGGAGATGGCCGATGCCGGCTGAGCGCTCGGGCCTGCTGTTCTCGTGGGAGGGCGTCGCCCCCACTTTGGCCGAGGACGCCTGGGTGGCGCCGACCGCGACGGTGATCGGCGACGTCTGGGTGGGTGCCCGCAGCAGCGTGTGGTTCGGCTGCGTGCTGCGCGGCGACACCAGCCGCATCACGGTGGGCGCGCGCAGCAACATCCAGGACGGCACCATCGTGCATGTGAACGCCGGCCCGGAGTGGGCCTGCGTCATCGGCGACGACGTGACGATCGGCCACGCGGCGATCATCCATGCGTGCCGGCTGCATGACCGCGCCTTCGTCGGCATGGGCGCCACGGTGCTGGACGGCGCGGTGATCGAGGAGGGCGGCATGCTCGCCGCCGGCGCCCTGCTCACGCCGGGCAAGCGGATCGGCCGGCAGGAGCTTTGGGCCGGCGTCCCGGCGCGCAAGCTGCGCGACATGCCGGATGAGGAGCGGGCCGGGTTGGACCAGAACGCCGCGCACTACGCCAAGCTCGCGGCGCGCTACCGCGCGGGGCTTCGCCCGGCGCCCTGAGCCACCATATCCGGTGAACGTCGTGAGCCGCCGTCGAGGGGGGGCCGACGAACGGGGACGACCAATGCTGAGAAGGTTATTGTTTGCCGCGACGTGCCTGTTGCCGGTGGCCTGCACAGGCGGGCTGCATCCGGTGGTGCCCGATACGGCGCGGCTCGCGCCAGGGGCGCTTGGCAGCGGCTTTGATCCCGATGTGACCGCGGTGAACCTGGCCTACTGGGCCTTTGCGGACAGCGGGCGCACCCGCGGGCGGCCGATTGAGGGGGCGCGCGCCGCGGCGTCGATGGACTACATTGCTGGCCAGCTTTATACCAGCCCGCGTTGGTCCAACATCGACGCGATTACGAAGGAGCAGCTGCTGCAAGGCCGGCAGGAAGTCCGGGCGGCCCTCGGCGTGGTGCCGGGCGTGCCGTCGCAGGCGGTGGTGGACCACCTGACGACCGCAGCCAACGCGCTCGTGGGTGGCGATTCGGCCCTTGCCATGGCGCAACTCGGCAGCCCGGTGTTCCAGGAACCGGGTGAACAGGTGCTGCAGCGCCTGGCGAATCTGCCCTACATGCGCATGGCCAACGTCTCGACCACACGGGCGGCCAACGAGCTTTTTCAAGACGGAAAAGGTGACATGTACTGGTGACGAGCGGGGCTGCCCGTCCATCGGGCAGCCCCGTCAGCCGGGTCGCTCAGGCCTCGCGTATGGCGCGGAGCACCGAGCGGTCCTCGCCGGCCAGGGACCGGTAGATCGCGAGGTAATCCTCCGCCATGCGCCGGGAGGTGAAGCGGTTCTCAAAGCGCTGGCGGACGGTGTCGCGCGACAGGTCGGAGAGGCGGTTCACCGCCGCGATTGCGCCGCGCTCGTCCTCCACGATGTAGCCGCTCACGCCATCTTCCACGATCTCGGGGACGGAGCCATGGTTGAAGGCGATGACCGGCGTGCCGCAGGCCATGGACTCGATCATGACCAGCCCAAACGGCTCGGGCCAATTGATCGGCATCAGCAAAGCCTTGGCGCCGCTCAGGAATTCGGGCTTCTGGGCATCGTTGATCTCGCCGATCATCTCCACGCCGCCGCCGTCGAGCATCGGGCGGATCACCTCGTCGAAGTACGTCTGATCGGCCCGGTCCACCTTGGCGGCGATCTTGAGCGGGATGCCGCAGGCCCGGGCGATGCGGATGGCGCGGTCCGGCCCCTTCTCCGGCGCGATGCGGCCCAGAAAGGCCAGGTAGTCCTTCGGACCCGGCTTCGGGGTCAGCAGGTTTTCCGGCAGGCCGTGCAGCACGGTGCCGACGTAGCGGGCCTGCGGCAGCGGGCCGCGCTGCGCATCGCTGATCGAGACAATCGGCGCGTGCTGGAACAGGTTGAACATCGGCTGCCATTCCGGCAGGTCCAGCCGTCCGTGCATGGTGGTGACGTAGGGGGTGCGCTGCCGGCCGAACAGGCTGAACGACCAGTAATCCAGATGGAAATGCAGCACGTCGAACTCGTCCGCCCGGCGGCGCACGGTCTCCATCATCAGCATGTGCGGAACAATCGGATCGCGGATCGTCGGGTCGAGGCGAAGCGCGCGCGGCCAGACCGACTCCAGCTTCGCCGAGGTGACGGAGTCGCCGCTGGCGAACAGCGTCACGTCATGGCCCTGCGCGACCAACTCCTCGGTCAGGAACGAGACGACACGCTCTGTCCCGCCATAGAGCTTGGGGGGAACCGCCTCGTGCAGGGGCGCGATTTGCGCGATACGCATTGTCAGGCTTCTCCTCACATTCACTCAGCGTGAATTAATCACCAAAAACGGCATTTGTTTGGCGACGTACCGAGGTTTCGGCGAGAATGCTGCGTTGCAACGTGAACGTGAACGTGGCTGCAGGCCTGACCTGCCAGAGGCGCATAGGAACGCGTGGCGTAACCGGCAACGTGGGGATACCCATATCGAGATCAGGAGCCGCAGCGATCCAAGAAGCTGGTCACGGTCGAGCTGGTCAGCGTGATCAGGAACGCCTTGGAATATCACGCGCCCTGTCATCGCACGGCGTGGCGGTGGATGACCCCTACGGAGAGGCAGGGCATCCAAAACGCAAGCCGCGGCCAGCCGGCGACGGCCCAGGCCGCGGGGTCAGCATCGGTGGTGGAGGGGGCTAGAAGCCCTCGCGCTCCAGCCGCTTGCGCTCCATCTTGCGGGCGCGGCGCACCGCCTCGGCGGCCTCACGCGCCCGGCGCTCCGACGGCTTCTCGTAGTGCCGCCGCAGCTTCATCTCGCGGAACACGCCCTCGCGCTGCATTTTCTTCTTTAGCGCCTTGAGCGCCTGATCAACATTGTTGTCACGAACGAGAACCTGCACTTGGCCGCTTTCTCCTTTTGCCTGGAACACGCCCGGGCTTGGGCATGATAATGGGTCCAGTCATCCTGGACCCGGGACGCGGCGGCTATAGCACCGTCTCGCCGCCTCGCCAAAGCCTTTCGCCACCCCACTTGCAGCGAGCCCTGCAGAATTGCTGAGGACGTCATGGCCATCCTGAAGATCGCGCGCATGGGCCACCCGGTCCTGCTGACCCCGGCCGCCCCGGTGACCGACCCCGGCGCCCCCGAGATCCGTCGCCTGGTCGCCGACATGATCGAGACCATGGAGGATGCGCAGGGCGCCGGCCTCGCCGCGCCTCAGGTGCATGTGCCCTTGCGGCTGTTCGTCTTCCGCGTGCCGCCCGGCCGCACCGGCGAGGCGGAGGGCGATGGCGAGATGGGCAACACCGTCGTGATCAACCCCACCGTCGAGGCGCTCGGGGAGGAGATGGTGCTCCGCTGGGAGGGGTGCCTGTCGATCCCGGGCCTGCGCGCCGCCGTGCCGCGCCACGCCCGCGTGCGTTACCGCGGCGTCAATCTCGAGGGTCAGCCGGTCGGCGCCGATGCCAGCGGCTTTCACGCTGGGGTGGTCCAGCATGAGAACGACCACCTGGACGGCATCCTGTATCCGATGCGCATGACCGACTTCCGCCTGTTTGGCTTCAACGAGGAACTGGCCCGCGCCAGCGCCTCCCCACCGAGGACCTAGGCCCATGTTCCGACCGCCTGAACGCAGCGCCGAGCGCGATGCCGCCATCGAGGCGCTGCTGCCGAACGTGCCGTTCGACGGCTGGACGATGGCCGCGCTGCGGGCCGCCGCCGGGCCGGACGCGGACCTGCTGTTCCCCGGCGGCGTGACCGACCTGATCGAGGCCTACTGCGACCTTGGCGACCGATGGATGGAGCAGGGCGCCGCCGCCGCCGACCTGTCGAGCCTGGGCCTGTCCAGGCGGGTCCGGGCGATCATCGCGCTGCGCCTCGAGCAGAACCGCCCTTACAAGGACGCGGTCCGCCGTGCGCTGGCGGTCCTGGCCGTGCCGGGCAACGCCGGGGTCGCGCTGCGCTGCACGGCGCGGACGGTCGATGCCATCTGGTACGCGGCCGGGGACGGGTCGGTCGATTTCAGCTGGTATACCAAGCGCGCCATCCTGGCCGGGGTATACGGCTCGACCCTGCTGTACTGGCTCGGCGATGGCAGCGACGACGATGCTGCCACGCTCGCCTTCCTCGATCGGCGGCTGGCAGGGGCCGGGCGCCTCGGCGGCGTGCGGCGGCGGCTGGACGCGGCGATGCAGCGTATGCGCCCGAAGGCGGCTGCTTGAGCAGGGAGGTTCCGCTTCCTATTTCAGCCATGCAAGCATTGACGGCGGCTGCCTGATAAGGGGCCACCGCATGCGCGTTGCCTGATTTGAAGGAACGTGGACATGGACATCGAGAAACTGACGGAACGCTCCCGCGGCTTCCTGCAAGCGGCGCAGACCATCGCGATCCGCGAATTCAACCAGCGCCTGACCCCGGAGCACCTGCTGAAGGCGCTTCTGGACGATGAGCAGGGCGCGGCCGCCGGGCTGATCCAGGCCGCGGGGGGCGACGCGGCGGCGGTGAAGCGGGCGGTCGACGCCGAGGTGTCGCGCATCCCCAAGGTGCAGGGCTCCGGCGCCGGCCAGCCGCAGGCCACGCCCGACCTGATGCGCTTGCTGGA
>CAHJXG010000583.1 GCA_903644035.1 Rhodospirillales bacterium | reverse complement strand
CGCGGCGGCCGCCGATGCCACGGCGCCCGGCGTGGCCCGCACGGTGCACGACTACCGTGTGCAGGCGGCGTCGCTCGGCGTCGCGGTGCTGGGCGATGCCAACGCGGTGCAGGGACAGGCCAGCCGATACCTGGTCGCGGTCGGCGACCAGGTGCCGGGCGTCGGCCGCGTCATCAGCATCACCCTGCGCGGGACGTCATGGGTCGTGCTGACGGACCATGGCGTCATCCAGTAAGGCCCGCCGCACGCTCACTTCGGGCCGAGCAGCGCCAGGTCCACGGCCTCGCCCATCCTGCGGTATCCGGCATCGTTGGGGTGCAGGTGATCGCCGAAGTCGTAATCGGCCGCGATGTGGTCCGGCCGGGCCGGGTCGCGCATGATGGCGTCGAAGTCGATCACGCCGTCAAAGGCGCCGCTCTCCCGGATCCAGCGGTTGACCGCCTGGCGGTCCGCCTCGCCCTCCGCGGTGAAGTAGCCGGGGAACACCGTGCCGGCATAGGGCGTGAGCGTGGCGCCCAGGATGCGGAGGCCATGGGCGTGCGCCCGGTCGGCGATCTGGCGCAGCCCGGTCGTGATGTCGGCGGCGCTCACCTTCTGGTCCGCAAGGGCGGCGCTGCCGGGATGGCCGATGTCGTTGATCGACTCCATGAGGATCACGGTGCGCACGCCCGGCACCGCCAGGACGTCGCGGTCGAAGCGGGCGATTGCCGCCGGGCCGAACTGGGCCTCCGGCAGGTCATGCAGGATGCGGTTGCCGCTGATCCCGGCATCGACGACGCCCACGGGGGCCTGCGCCGCCGCGAGCCGTTCGGCCAGCACGTCCGGCCAGCGGCGGTTGGCGTCGAGGGTCGATCCGTAGCCGTCGGTGATGGAATCCCCGAGGGTGACGAGTGCCGACGCGCCGGGGGCGTCCACCTCGACGCCGCTGATGAAGAACCGCGCGATGCTGGTTGCCGCGCCGGGCAGGGCCGTGGCGGCCGTCTGGTCACCGCCGTCCGCGAGGTAGGCCGTGGCGCGCCCGAGCGGGTGCGTGGCCACCGGCCCGGTGTTGCGCGGAACGAACAGGCTGATCGAGAGGCTGTCGAGCGCCTTCACGTCGATGGCGACGGGATCGCTGATGGCGGGAGCGCCCGGCGGGATCGTGATGGACGGACGGCCGCCGAACGTCACGGCCTGGTCGCTCGCGGGATCGATGCTGCCGGGCGCCTGGCCCGGCCGGGCCAGATGCGCCGCGCCGATCACCAGCGGGCTTGTGCCCATCTCGTTGCTGATGCGGAGCCGCACCGCGCGGCCTCCGAGCGAGAGGCGCACGACCTGGCGGATGGTCTGGTTGGTGACCTCGGGCCCGTTGGGAAAAGCCGGAGCGGCCCCCCAGCTTCCGACCCAGTGCGGCGACGGCGGCGCGGCCGCGGTCTGAGCCGAGGCCGGGACCGCGACGGACATCATGACGGCGGCCACCCAGGCCGATGCCGCGGACAGGCGTCCATTCCCTCGAACCGTCATGGCGCATTCTCTCCCCGTTGCCCTTCTTGGGGCGGATGATTGAAGGATTCGGCGCCCGGCGCAATGAGCCTCGACAAGGTCACGCCGCCCCGACAGAATGACGGCCTGCTGGCCGTTCCGGCCCTCATGTCCCATCCTCAAGCAAGGCCTATCAGATGACGCTGACACGACGCGGCGCGATGCGGCTGGTCCCTATGGCCGCCGGCCTTCCTTTTGTCCGGCACGCCGCGGCGCAAGGGAGCATGGGTGCCGCCGGGGTCAAGCGGGGCGGCGTGCTGACCTCGCATCTCAGCGGGGAGCAGCGCATCCTCAACCCGGCGCTGCGCGCCTCCACCGGCATCTACATCATCACCAGCAAGATCATGGAGGCGCTGGTCGATCTCGATGCCCAGGGCAGGCCGGCGCCCGTGCTGGCGACGGGGTGGGAGGCCGCGCCCGACGGCAAGACCGTGACCTTCCGCCTGCGCGAGGGCGTGACGTGGCATGACGGCAAGCCGTTCACCGCGGCGGACGTGCAGTACACCGCCATGGAGATGTGGAAGAAGTACCTCAACTACGCCACCCAGCTGCAGCAGTACCTGGACGCGGTGGACACGCCGGACCCGCACACCGCGGTGTTCCGCTACAGCCGGCCCATGCCGGAGGCGCTGCTGCTGCGCGCGCTGTGCGACCTCGGCTACATCGCGCCGCGCCACGTGTTCGAGGGCACCAACGTGCTGGAGAACCCGGCCAACACCGCCCCGGTCGGCACCGGGCCGTTCAGGTTCGTGCAGTACGAGCGCGGCCAGTACGTGGTCGCCGACCGCAACCCGGCCTATTGGCGCGAGGGCTTCCCCTACGTGGACCGCATCGTCTGGCGCTTCATCACCGACCGCGCGGCGGCGGCGGCGGCGCTGGAGACCGGGCAGGTCCAGGTGACCTGCTACAACGGCATCTCGCTCTCCGACCTCGACCGGCTGAAGGCCGACCCGAACTACGTCGTCACCACGCGGGGGTCGGAGGCGAACGCCTTCAACAACACGCTGGAGTTCAACCACCGCCGCAAGGAGCTGGCGGACGTGCGGGTGCGCCGCGCCATCGCGCACGCCATCGACGTGCCGTTCTTCATCGAGAACTTCCTGTACGGCCAGGGCAAGCCGGCGACCGGCCCCATCCCCTCCGCCTCCACGGCGTTCTTCCCGAACAACGCGCCGCCCTATCCGTTCGACCGCAAGCGCGCCGTCGCCTTGCTGGACGAGGCCGGGTTCAAGCCCGGCGCCGGCGGCGTCCGCTTCTCGCTGCGCCTGCTGCCGGTCAACAACGGGGAGGACGTGCCGCTGCTCGCGACCTTCATCCAGCAGTCGCTCCAGGCGGTGGGCATCAAGGTCGAGATCGTGAACCTCGACCAGGCCGGCGCCCTGTCCGCGATCTACCGGGACTGGAACTTCGACATCGTCACCGGCTGGCATCAGTATCGCGGCGATCCGGCGGTCTCGACCAGCGTCTGGTACCGCTCCGGCAGCCCCAAGGGCGCGCCCTGGACGAACCAGTGGGGCTGGCAGTCCGACGCGGTCGATGCGCTCACCGACCAGGCGGCGGCCGAACTCGACCCGGTCAAGCGGCGCCAGCTCTATGCCGAATGGACGCGGCTCATCAACGAGGAGCTGCCGATCTGGATGGTGACGGAGCGCGAGTTCCAGACGGCGGCCACCAAGCGGCTGCAGAGCGGCCTGAACACGCCGCGCTGGGGATCGAGCGACTGGCACGATGCCTGGCTCGCCCCGGCCTAGCCGCCCTCCGCCCCGTCCCGAGAGATGCGCGTCCTAGCCCTCGCCGGCCGGCGGCTGCTGGCCAGCCTGCCGACGCTGCTGCTCATCCTGGTCGGGCTGTTCCTGCTGCTGCAGCTCGCCCCCGGCGACACGGTGGACGCGCTCATGGCGCAGATGGGCGGCGGCGACCCGGCCATGATGGCGCAGCTCCGCAACTTCTACGGGCTGGACGCCACCGTGCCGGTGCAGCTCGGCCGCTACCTGCTGCGGCTGCTGAGCTTCGACCTCGGCTATTCCGCCATCTACGGCAAGCCCGTGGCGGCGGTGATCGCGGAGCGGCTGCCGACCACGCTGCTGCTGATGGCGTCCTCGCTCGGCTTCGCCTTTGCCGGCGGCGTGGCGCTGGGCGTCTTGGCGGCGCGGCGGATCAACCGCTGGCCGGACACGCTGATCTCGACGGTCGGGCTGATCTTCTACGCCACGCCGTCCTTCTGGCTGGGCCTGATGGGGATCGTGGTGTTCGCCGTGCGCCTGGGCTGGCTGCCGCCGGGCGGGCTGGAGGAGATCGGCGCCGGCCACACGGGCGCGCGCCGGGCGCTGGACGTGGCGCTGCACCTGCTGCTGCCGACCGCGACGCTCAGCCTCATCTTCCTCGCCACCTACCTGCGGATCATGCGGGCCGCCATGCTGGAGGTGATGGACCAGGACTTCATCCGCACCGCCCGGGCCAAGGGCCTGAGCGAGACGGCGGTGGTGGTCCGCCACGCGCTCCGCAACGCGATGCTGCCCATGGTGACGCTGCTGGGCCTCCAGGTCGGCAACCTGCTGGGCGGCTCGGTGGTGGTGGAGAGCGTGTTCGCCCTGCCCGGCCTCGGGCGGCTGGCCTACGAGGCGGTGGTGCAGCGCGACCTCAACACGCTGCTGGGCATCGTGTTCGTCTCGGCGCTGCTGGTGATCGCCGCGAACTTCGCCGTGGACCTGCTGTATGCGCAGCTCGACCCGCGCATCCAGGGCGGGCGGTAGCGGGTGCGGGCGGTCCGGC
>CAHJXG010000582.1 GCA_903644035.1 Rhodospirillales bacterium | reverse complement strand
CCGGCCGGGACCGCATCGTGCCGCCGGGCAGCGCGCTGCCGCTGGCCCGGCTGATCCCCGGCGCCGCCTTGCACCAGCCGGCCGCCGGGCATATCGGGATGACGGTTGGCCCGCAGGCCGAGGCGGCGCTGTGGTCGCCGCTGCTGGCCTGGTTGCGCGGCCTCTGATCGCCTATCCTCGATGGACCAAGGGAGCATCAGAACATGGAAGACGTCGTCATCGTATCCGCCGCCCGCACGCCGGTGGGCAGCTTCAACGGGGCCTTCGCCGCGGTGCCCGCCCACGTGCTCGGCACCGTCGCGCTCCAGGCCGCGATGGGGCGCATCGGTCTGGACCCGGCCGAGGTGGACGAGGTGATCCTGGGCCAGGTGCTGACCGCCGCCCAGGGCCAGAACCCGGCGCGGCAGGCCGCCCGCGCCGCCGGCATCCCGGATGACAAGACGGCGTTCGGCATCAACCAGGTCTGCGGCTCGGGCCTCCGCACCGTGGCGCTCGCGGCGCAGCAGATCCGCACCGGGGAGAGCGCCATCGTCCTGGCCGGCGGGCAGGAGAGCATGAGCCAGTCCGCCCACGCCGCGTACCTGCGCGCCGGCACCAAGATGGGCGACCTGGGGCTGGTGGACACCATGCTGAAGGACGGGCTGTGGGACGCCTTCCAGGGCTACCACATGGGCACCACGGCGGAGAACGTGGCGACGGCGTTCCAGATCACCCGTCCGCAGCAGGACGAGTTCGCGGCCATGAGCCAGCAGAAGGCGTCGGCGGCGCAGAAGGCGGGGCGCTTCAAGGACGAGATCGCGCCGGTGACGGTCAAGGGCCGCAAGGGCGACACGGTCGTGTCGGACGACGAATACATCCGGCATGACAGCACGCCCGAGATGATGGCGAAGCTGCGCCCGGCCTTCTCGAAGGACGGCACCGTCACCGCCGGCAACGCGAGCGGCATCAACGACGGCGCCGCCGCCCTCGTGGTGATGTCGGCGTCCGAGGCCGCCCGCCGCGGCCTCGTGCCGCTCGCCCGCATCGCGAGCTTCGCGACCGTCGGCGTCGATCCCGCCGTGATGGGCACCGGGCCGATCCCCTCCAGCCGCAAGGCCCTGCAGCGCGCCGGCTGGAGCGTCGCCGACCTGGACCTGATCGAGGCCAACGAGGCCTTCGCCGCCCAGGCCTGCGCGGTGAACAAGGACATGGGCTGGGATGCCGGTAAAGTGAATGTGAACGGCGGCGCCATCGCCATCGGCCACCCGATCGGCGCGTCCGGCGCCCGCGTGCTGGTGACCCTGCTGCACGAGATGGGCCGGCGCGACGCCAAGAAGGGCCTCGCCACGCTGTGCATCGGCGGCGGCATGGGTGTCGCCATGTGCCTGGAGCGTTGAGCGGGCGCGGCTAGCACTCGCCTGGCAAAGCGGCGAAGATGGCGCCGCTTAAGCCAGGGGAGGAGAAGAAATGGCACGGATTGCACTCGTCACGGGTGGGACACGCGGGATCGGCGCCGCCATCAGCACGGCGCTGAAGGCGGCAGGGCGGACGGTGGTTGCGAGCTATGCCGGCAACGACGAGGCGGCCGCCGCCTTCACGCGCGAAACCGGCATTCCGCACATCAGGTTCGACGCCGGGGACTATGCGGCCTGCGAGGCCGCGGTGGCGAAGATCAAGGACGAGCACGGCGCGGTCGAGATCCTGGTGAACAACGCCGGCATCACGCGCGACACCACGATGGCCCGCATGACGCGCGACATGTGGGACGCGGTCATCGACACCAACCTCGGCAGCTGCTTCAACCTGTGCAAGCTGACGTTTGACGGCATGAAGGGCGCGAAGTTCGGCCGGGTGGTGAACATCGGCAGCATCAACGGGCAGGCGGGCCAGTACGGCCAGGTGAACTACGCGGCGGCGAAGTCGGGCATCCACGGGTTCACCAAGGCGCTGGCGCAGGAGGGCGCCCGGTTCGGCATCACGGTGAACGCCATCGCGCCGGGCTATGTGGACACCGAGATGGTGCGGGCGGTGCCGCCGGACGTGCTGACCAAGATCATCGCCCGCATCCCGATGGGGCGGCTGGGCCACGCTGAGGACATCGCCCGCGGCGTCGCGTTCCTGACCAGCGAGGACGCCGACTTCATCACGGGATCGACGCTCTCGATCAACGGCGGTCAGCACATGTACTGACCCGGCGGCACGCTTGCGCGCGGCCCCCGCTGCGACCCTGGCCGGTTGCGGCGCGATCGGACTCTGGGCGTTCCTGGCCCTGCTGTCCCGCGCCGCATCCGAGGTGCCGCCGCTGCAGTTGACGGCCACCAGCTTCGCGACCTCGGCGCTGCTCGGCGTCGCATGGCTCGCGGGCAGGGGGCGGCTCGGCGAGCTTCGGCAGGGGCCACTCGCCTGGCTGCATGGCGTCGGCGGGCTGTTCGGCTTCCATGCGCTGTACTTCGCCTCGCTCGCCCGGGCGCCGGCCGCCGCGGCCAACCTCATCAACTACACCTGGCCGCTGCTGCTGGTCCTGCTGTCGGCCGCGGTGCTGGGCTGGCCGCTGACGTGGCGGCATCTGCTGGGGACGGCGCTGGCGCTGCTGGGGTGCGCCGCCCTGCTCAGCGGCG
>CAHJXG010000581.1 GCA_903644035.1 Rhodospirillales bacterium | reverse complement strand
TGGTCGGACAAAGTTGCTCGTTAAAACAAGGAGCTAGAGATTTTCTCCGATCCACTTCGATCGGAAAAAGCTCTAGCGCTGACTGAGCGGTTTCAGGCTGCTGGAGGAGTCGTCACATTCGGCTGACCTGAGTAGAAGGCGCTGAGGCTTGCGCCTGGAAAGTCACTTCGCATCACGGCTGATAAGCCGCGCTCACGCGCAAGCGTGCCATACGGTATGGCCCGCATGCGATTGCCCACCATGGTCCATGCACTGGTGGACGCGCGTGGGCTGCCGGCCCGCATGGCGTTGACAGCAGGCCAAGCGCACGACAGCCAAGTCGTGCCGGCATTGCTGGAGAATTTGTCTGCCCAGAGCGTGCTGACCGCCGACGAGGTCCACAATGCCGATTGGATCAGGGCGATGACCGAGGAGCGTTACGCGGCAACCAGCATTCCGATCACATCCAACCGGACACAGCGGTTCCGCTTCAGCCGCAGTCTCCACCGCGAGCAGAACCGTATCGAGAGGTTCTTCCGTCATATGAAGTAGCTGCACCGCGTTGCGATCCGCTCTGGCAGAATGGCTTTCTCTCAATCCGATCTAATAGATAACGCCAAACTGCTGACCATTTTGTTTCCCTTGTCTATGCTCAATTTACGCAATGGGGCGTTGGCAGTGTTTGATCTTTCATCTGTCTTCGTTTCCGGCCATGCAGCTTGAAATACCAGCCGGAGCCGGCTCCCGCCACAGCATGTCAAAGGACACCAAGTCGATGCCCGACGACAAGACAACTGCACAAAGCCTCGCCACCCCCTTACCACACAGCGGGCGGTCCAGCGGCCGGACCCGCGCCTTCGTAAACCCGCCGCTCCATCGCGGGTCGACCATGCTGCATGTCGACACGGCCGACCGCCTCCATGACGGCAGCCGCATGTATCAGCAATCCGACACGTACGGCGTCTACGGCAACGCAACCCATCACGCCCTGGAGAACCTGGTGGCGGAGATCGAGGGCGGCACGCGTTGCCAGATCACCTCGTCTGGCCTGTCGGCCGCCACCACTGCGATGCTCGCCTATCTCAGGGCCGGTGACCACTGTCTGGTGCCCGATAGTGTCTATGGCTCCACCCGGGATTTCATCGACGATCTGTTGAACAACTTCGGGGTGGTGACGCAGTACTACGACCCGGCGCTCGACGCCGCCGGGCTCGCACCGCTGTTCCGACCCAACACGACCGTCCTCTATCTGGAAAGCCCCGGCAGCCACACCTTCGAGGTGCAGGACGTCCTTGCCCTGGCAGCACTCGCCCACGAACATGGCGCCAAGGTCCTGCTCGACAACACCTGGGGAATCCGGCACTTCCAGCCATTCCAGCACGGGGTCGACGTGTCGATCCAGGCTCTCACCAAATATCCGGTCGGCCATTCCGACGTGTTGCTCGGCGCCGTCATCGTGAACGACGATGCCGATTGGACCCGGCTCCGCAAAGCCGCCCTCGCCTTGGGCCAGTATGCCAGCCCGGACGATTGCTGGCTTTGCCTGCGTGGCCTGCGCACCCTGGACACGCGGCTCCAGCAGCACTTCAGTTCCGCGATCGAGATCGCCGCCTGGCTGCAGGATCGACCGGAGGTCAAGCAGGTCCTATTTCCCGCACTGCCCGGCGCCCCTGGCCACGCGCTTTGGAAGCGAGACTTCACCGGCGCCTGCTCGCTATTCGGGGTGGTGTTCCAGCCGGAGTGGACGGCGCCCGACCTCAACGCCCTCATCGACGCGCTCGAACTGTTCGGCATCGGGTCGAGCTGGGGCGGGTTCGAAAGCCTCGCCATCCCCACCTACGGCACCATCACCCGCACGGCCAGCAGCGGCGACTTCGGCGGCCTGATCATCCGCATCCATATCGGCCTTGAGGACCCGACCGACCTGATCGCCGATCTGCGGCAGGGCTTCGCCACCCTCCATCATCACCGCCGCTCCACCTGAGCGGGCCGCGCGGTTATTCCGCCGCGAGCGCCCGTGGAGCGGTATAGCGGTTCGGTGTGAACGGAAGGCCGAGGTGGTCGCGCAACGTGCGGCCCACCTGGGCGCGGTCGTAGCGGCCCAGCGCCTCCAGCTCCGGCAGGACCAGGCGGTCGAAGTCGTCGAACCCTTCTGCCGTCACGGGAAAGCCGAGGATGAACCCGTCCGCGGCGCCGCCGTCGATCCAGCGGATGATCTCCTCGGCGACGGCCGGGCCGGTGCCGATGAAGTGCGGCTTCGGCGTGACGGCATCGAGCGCCGCCTCACGTAGGGTCAGGCCCCCATCGCGCGCCTGCTGCTTAATCCGGTCCGTTGTGGAACGGAAGCTGTTGGCGCCGATGTCGCCCAGCTCGGGAAACGGCGCGTCAACGTCGTACTGCGTGAAGTCGTGGTGGTCGAAGAAGCGGCCAAGATAGGCGAGTGCCTCGTCGACCGTCACCAGCGTGCGGATGCGCTCGAACTTCGCCTCGGCCTCCGCCCGCGTCGCGCCGACAATCGGGCCGATGCCGGGAAGGACCTTCACCTCGTCCGGGTTGCGCCCGTGGGCTGCGGCAGCAGCGCGAACGCGGGCGCGGAATGTGGCGTTCGCGTCCCGCGTGGGGGAGTTGGTGAACACGGCGTCCGCATATCTGCCCGCAAGGTCAATGCCCGGTTCGGACGACCCGGCCTGGAAGATCACCGGCTGGCCCTGCGGCGAACGCTGGATGTTGAGCGGCCCCTCGACCTGGAAGAACGCGCCCTTATGGTCGGTCCGGTGCAGCTTCGTGCGGTCGAAGAACTGGCCGCTGACCCGGTCACGCACGAAGGCGCCTTCCTCCCAGGATTGCCACAGCCCCTGAGCCACGGCGAGGTATTCGTCCGCGATCCGGTAGCGCTCGTCGTGTTCCGGATGTGGCCTGCCGTAGTTGCGGCCAGAGCCCTCAAGCGGCGAAGTCACGACATTCCAGCCAGCACGGCCGCCGCTGATCAGGTCGAGCGAGGCGAACTGGCGCGCGATGGTGAACGGGTCGCTGTAGGACGTGGAGACGGTGCCAGCCAGGCCGATATGAGTGGTGGCAGTGGCGAGCGCCGAAAGGATGGTCAGCGGCTCGAACCGGTTCAGGAAATGCGGGATCGACTTCTCGTTGATGTACAGCCCGTCTGCGATAAAAAGGAAAGCGAAGCCCGCCGCCTCCGCCTTGCGGGCCGTATCGACGTAGAAGGACAGGTTGACGCTGGCGTCAGCCGGGCTTGCCGGATGCTTCCAGGCGTTCATGTGCCCGCCGGCGCCGTGGAGCATGATGCCGAAAGGGATGCGTTGACGGCTCATCGGGATCTCCAGCAATCACAAGCGAGAATGGAGGTTATTCACCGGCCGATGCGTCGTCCATGAAAACAGCGTTGCAATATTTGGTGACTCTGCAGCATCGGACACTCCCATCCACTGCAAAAAGAAAGAAGCTCTCCTCAATAGGGCAGAAACGACCATTTCGGCGGCTGGATGACGATTGTACACGCTTGACAGCGTGGACTATCAGTTCACCCTCATCGGCAGTCAGCCGTGCGAGATTGATGATGACGGGCAGAATTTATCACGAGTTTTCGGAGCTGATCGGCAACACCCCGCTGCTCGAACTGCACCGCATCCGCAAGGCGCGTGGCCTGGGCACGCGCCTGCTCGCCAAAATCGAGTATCTCAGCCCGGCAGGCAGCATCAAGGACCGCGCAGCCTGGGGCATCATCCGCGATGGCGAGCGCAGCGGTCAGTTGAAGCCCGGCGACCTGCTGGTCGACGTGACCAGCGGCAATACGGGCATTGGCCTGGCTGCCGTCGCAGCCGCCCGGGGCTACCGGGCCAAGTTCTATCTCCGCAACATCATCGCACAGGAAAAACTCGCAATCCTTGCGCATTACGGGGCAGAGGTCGTACTGGTCGACAGCGCCGAATTCACCGGACCCGGCGCGGTGGACCGGGTGCTGGCGCGTATCCGGGCGGAGAACCCGGGGGCCTTCTTCACCGACCAGCGCGGCAACCCGGCCAACCCGAACATCCACGAGGAAACCACAGGCCCCGAGATCTGGCGCGACACGGACGGCGCGGTGGACGTGCTGGTGGCGTGCGTCGGAACTGGTGGCACGATCTCCGGCGCCGGGCGCTTCCTCAAGGCGCAGAAGACCGGCGTGCGGGTGGTCGTCGCCGAGCCTACGCCGGACGCATTGCCGTCGGCCGAGGATCCATATGCCGAGAACATCGAAGGCGTCCACAAGGTTTCGGAGATCGATCGTGCCGACCTGCCGTCCAACTACGACGGCGGCGTGGTGGACGAAGTCATCGCGGTGAACGTGGCGCAGGCGAAGGCGGGCGCGCTGGCATTTGCGCGCGAGGAGGGCGTCCTGGCGGGCACGTCGGGCGGTGCTGTGCTGCACGCGGCGCTTACGCTGGCGCTGCGTCCGGAGTTCGCAGGCAAGACGATCGTGACCATCGTGCCCGACAGCGGCGAGCGTTACCTCTCGCCGCCAACCCGCGCGGGGCTGCAGGCCAAGCCGGCAGCGGCGCGCCGTGAGGAGGTGCTGGAAACCGTGCTCGCCCCGGCGGAATGACACCCAGTCAGGCAAGGCCCAAATGCCCGCGTAGGGTTGTCTCCGCATAGTCGCGGCGGAACACCCCGCGGTCCTGCAGCACTGGGACGACCTTCTCCACGAAGGTATCGAAACCGCCCGGCGTCAGATGCGGCGCGAAGACGAAACCGTCGGCCGCGTCCTCCTGGACGTACCGCTCGATCTCGAGCGCGACCAATTCCGGCGTGCCGACGAACTGCTTCCGCCCGGTCAGCTTGATGACGAGCTGGCGCAGGGACAGCTTCTCGCGCCCGGCGATCTCGCGCCATTGCCGGGCCGTCGCCAGACGGTCGTCGTAGCGCATGGCGCGCCCCTTCGACAGCGCATCGGCCTCCACGTCCGGGTCGGCTTCGGGCAGCGGTCCATCGGGGTCGTAGGCCGACAGGTCGCGGTTCCAGACCTGCTCGACGAAGTTGATCGCGGTCTTGGGGCTGACCTGCGCAAGGCGGATCTCGGCGGCGTTGGCGTGCGCCTCCTCCTCGGTATCACCGAGGGCGAAGGTGGCGCCGGGTAGGATCTTCAGCTCCTCCGGGCGGCGGCCATAGGCCGGCAGGCGACGCTTGACGTCGGCATAGAAGGCCTGGCCAGCGGCCAGCGCGCTGTGGCGCGAGTAGATGACGTCCGCATGGCGGGCCGCGACCTCGCGGCCGCTGTCGGACTCGCCGGCCTGGACGATGACGGGTGCACCCTGCGGCAAGCTGGACAAGGAGGTTCGTCCCTCGAAATCGAAGTGCTTCGACTGCACCGTGAAGGTGCCCCCCTGCCAGACGCGGCGCGCCGCCTCCACGAATTCGCTGGCGCGCTCGTAGCGCTCCTCATGCGGCAGGTGGTCGCCCTGGCGGAAGTTCGCCCCCGTGAAGGCACCTGGGGACGTCACGAAATTCCAGCCGGACCGGCCACCCGACAGGATGTCGATCGTCGCGAGCTGCCGGGCCAGGGGGTAGGGTTCATTGAACGTCGTGGTCAACGTGCCGACGAACCCCAGATGCGTGGTGACGGAGGCGAGCGCCGTGAGCATGGCGAGCGTGTTCGGCCGGCCCACCACGTCCAGTTCGTGGAACCGGCCCTTCTGCTCGCGGATGCGAAGGCCCTCCGCCAGGAACAGGAAGTCGAATTTGCCGCGCTCGACGGTCTGGGCAAGGTGCTGAAACGAGGCGAATTCGATCTGACTGCCCGCCTTCGGGTCGCTCCA
>CAHJXG010000580.1 GCA_903644035.1 Rhodospirillales bacterium | reverse complement strand
TCCCCGCCCCACAGCGGCACCTCGAGCGTCCGCGCGGCGGCGAGCGCCGGCACCGCCCGGATCGCGGCGCGCAGCCCGACAGCGGCGAACTTCAGGTTCCGCGCCGCCCACAGCGCCTCGATGTTCGCCACCGTGCCGCCGCTGGTGATGTGCCCCCACGGCACCACCTGGCCCGGCGCCGGCGGCTGCCCGTCCGGCGGCACGGTGTAGCCCAGCATCCGGCACAAATCGTTGCCCGCCTCGATCTCCAGCCGGGTCGTGACCGGGGACGCCTCGGCGGCGACGTTGTTCTGGTTGTAGAGCAGGCCCGCGAACAGCCCGACGGTCGCCGGCATCGCCTGGTCCCAGAGCATGTGGCCCTGGTAGCGCATGCTGGCGAAGGGCGCGGACATCTGCAGCGTCTCCAGCAGCCTCGCGGTCTCCGCGCGCAGGCGCTCAACCCCCTGCTGGAACTCGGGCGAGCGGCGCAGCGCCGGGGTGAGGTGCGTCGGGTCCTCCGGATGGAACGAGCGGCGGAACTCGGCGTGGCTGTCCATGGCCGCGCCGATCAGCTCGCGCAGCAGCTCCAGGTTCTCCGCATGCGGGCCGAGGAACCAGGCTTCCGGGATGCCGGCGCTCCTGCCCTCAAGCCCGAGCGGCGCCCGCAGCTCCTGGTCCCACGCCGCCCGGGCATGCGCGCGGCGCCCGGCGAGCGGGAGCGGGGTTTCGGCGGCGGGCTGCTGGGTCGGAAGGGTCAAGGCGGCGAGGCTCCTGAGAGAAAAGGGGCTGTGGAAGACGAAGACGCAGCCTGAAGTGGCGTCTGATCGTCTCCATGACACGAGCAAGCTCAAATCATGAACATGTGCGGCATCGACGTGGGCGGAGAAGATCCGCTCTCAATCCGCGGGCTTCATGGCAAGGATGGCGAACTGCTGTGGCCGTCCAGGATGGTCGGTTGAACATGGTTGCCGTCATTCAAACCAGCGCCGAGTTGCGCATAGCCGCCACCGCTCAAGGCATTCATGCCCTCCTGCTTGCCGACAGGCAACGTCTCGGTGAAGCCCCCTGTCCGTCCGGCGGGTACTTTGTGGCTGGACAACCCGCCATGCTGCGTTCAGCATAGTTAGTGAAGAAAAGTGGAGGATACAAACAATGCGACGCCCCACCCAGTTCGCCATAGCAGCGTTTGCTACGGCGTTGCTCGCCGGCACCGCGCTTGCCCAGACCACGCCGCCGGTTCCCAAGGGCGATCCGTTGGAGGGCCGCCCCAACAACACCGAAGCTTCAAAGCTCGCCCCCGTGGACGGGCCGCCATTGCCAACCCCGGCTGCGAAGTTGCCGACGGCCATGCTCAAGGTGCCTGACGGCTACAAGGTCGAGGTATATGCCAGCGGGATGCCCGACGCCCGCTCCATGCGGCTCGGCGATAAGGGCACCCTGTTCGTCGGGTCCCGCCTGAACGACAAGGTGTATGCGGTCACCCAGGTGGACGGGAAGCCGACGGTGAAGATCATCGCCCGCGGCCTTCACCGTCCGAATGGCGTCGCCTTCAAGGACGGCAACCTCTACGTCGCGGAGCTGAACAAGATTTGGCGTTACGAGAACATTGAGGCCAACCTCGACAACCCGCCCAAGCCGACCCTGATCTACGATGATCTACCAAGCGACGAGCCGCACGGCTGGAAGTTCATCGGCATTGGCCCGGACAACAAGCTTTACGTGCCCATCGGCGCGCCTGGCAACATTGTCATGCAGCCGCCCACCCATGCGCAGATCCGGCGGATGGATCTGAACGGCAAAAACGTGGAGATGGTCGCCACGGGCGTGCGGAACTCGGTCGGTTTCGACTGGAATCCTAAGACCAAGGACTTTTATTTCACCAACAACGGGCGCGACTGGCTGTCGGAAGACATTCCCAACGACACCCTGCATGAGGTAAAGGCTGGCACCGAGGCGCCGCCCAACTTCGGCTATCCCTACTGCCACCAGGGCAACTTTACCGACCCCGAGTTCGGCTGGGGCCACAAGTGCAGTGAGTTTGCGCCGCCGACCGCCCTGATGGGTGCCCATGCGGCAGTGCTCGGCATGCGGTTCTACACGGGAAGCATGATCCCCGAGGCGGATGGTGGGATCTTCGTGGCTCGGCACGGGTCTTGGAACCGCACGGCCAAGAACGGTGGCGATGTGATGCTGGTAAAGCTGAACGACGATGGCTCGTTCAAGTCCATGGAGCCGTTCATGACCGGCTTCCTGCAGGACAACAAGTATGTCGCCCGTCCGGTGGACGTGCAGCCGATGCCCGACGGGTCCCTGTTGGTGTCGGACGATTGGAACGGCGCCGTCTGGCGGGTCAGCAAGGCCCAGTAAGCGTCGGCGCGAGCGTTGATGGCGGGGTTGCAGTCGCACCCCGCCATCTGCCTGCTGCCTGTTGGAGACCGGTTTGAAATTGAATACCTTGGCGGTGCTGACCGTCCTCGCGATGCCCGCATCTGCGCCAGCGGCTTCCGCCCAGACAGTGGAGCAGAGGCTGCCGGCCTGCCTGGCGTGCCACGGGACGAACGGCACGGCCAAGCTGCCGGGCGTGCCGTCGCTCGGCGCGATGCCGACGGACTATGTTCTGACCCAGCTTTACATGTTCCGTGAGAAGATGCGCGTCGCGGCGCCGATGAACGCGCTGGCTGAGTCGTTGAGCGACGACGACCTGCGCGATCTGGGTGACGCGGTCAGCAAGCTGCCGCCACCGCAACCGGTCGGCGAGGCTTTGGCGGCGGCAGACGCGGACCACGGCAATGCGTTGGTGAACCGCTATCATTGCAACTCCTGCCACGGTGCGGACTTGGCCGGGCACGATAACATCCCGCGCATTGCCGGGCAGCGGGAGGACTATCTGCTGAAGTCGCTGACCGACTATAAGTCCGGCGCTCGCCCGGGCTACAGCCCGGCGATGAGCGAAGCGTCGAAGGAGATCCAGCCCGACGACATCCCGGTGCTGGCCCGCTTCGTGTCGCGCTACAAATAGATCCGAACGGCGCAAGGTGCCGGCCCGGCTCTGTCGGGCTTCCTCCCCTTGGTGATCTGCTTTCCGCAAACGGTCGATCCGGGTCAGCCAGGAAACATTCAACAGCCGCTTTTGGGCAGGGGGGCTTCAGCGCGTTGGTTCCCGACGCTTGCCGACGCGGGGGAAAAGATGGAGGCCTGGCGCAGAGACGATGACGAGGTGCGCCCGCATGGAACCATTAATAGCAAGATGCCGATTTCGCTGCATAACCTCCGATGGCGTACCCAGCCTGTCATCGTAAGAACAGGCCGGCGACCCTACGGTGGATTCGGCTGGT
>CAHJXG010000579.1 GCA_903644035.1 Rhodospirillales bacterium | reverse complement strand
CGGCGCCCGCGACCTTGTGCACCAGCACCGTGCCGGCGACGCCGCGACGGCCGGCCCCCCCGCCCGCGCCGAGCGCCACGTCGTCGTCCACGACGACCATGGCGACCCGCAGGCCTTCCGCGCGGGCGATCTCGGCGGCCAGGCCGAAGTTGAGGCGGTCGCCGGTGTAGTTCTTCACGATCAGCAGCGCGCCCGGCGCCCCGGCGACGGCGCGGATCGCCGCCAGCACGGCATCGACGCTGGGCGAGGTGAACACGTCGCCGGCCACCGCGGCGGTCAGCAGGCCCGGGCCGACATAGCCCGCATGGGCCGGCTCGTGCCCCGCGCCGCCGCCGGAGATCAGCGCGACGCCGTCCCGGTCCCAATCGGCGCGGACCACCACCGTCTCGCCCTCCAGCAGTAGGAGGCCGGGGCTGAGGGCCGCCAGCCCCTCCAGCATCTCGGGCACCACCGCGCCGGGGTCGTTGATCAGCTTCTTCATGCGGGCCTCCCTCTGAGCGTCCTTGCCGGGCACAACAGCACATCCGGGCGGAACCGTCGCTTGACCGTGCGCGAGGTTTGTCACTACCGTCGCGATTAAGTGAGTGCGCAAAGCACATGCAGGGGGAACGCATGACGATCCAGCCGCCCAATGGGGCAGGGATGAACCGCCGCACGCTGCTGACGGGTGCGGCGGCGGTGACGGCTGCGGCGGGGCTGACATTTCCGCGGCACGTGTTCTCGCAGACCGAGAAGGGCCATCCGCTGGCCGGCAAGTCGATCCGCATGGCGATCCTGGGCATCGCCGGCTGGCTGCCGAGCAAGCTCGGCGTCGATATGTCGCCGGACTTCGCCAAGTACGCCAAGGCGCGCTACGGCTACGACGTCAGCTTCTCCTTCGCCGACGCGCCGTTCGGGCAGCTGTTCCAGAAGGCCGCGACCTCGCTCGCGACGCGGAGCGCCGAGTACAACATCATCATCTCCGACAGCCAGTGGCTCGGGGCGCTGGCGACGCCGAAGTGGATCGTGCCGCTCAACGACATCATCGCCAAGAACAAGGAGCTGGACGTCGAGTGGTACGCGCCGGTGGTGCGCCAGGCCTACCAGACCTTCCCGGACGGCACCGCGAACCGCTACGGCTTCCCGCAGGAGGGCGACACCTTCGCGCTGTTCATCCGCAAGGACCTGCTGGACGCGCCCGGCGAGGCGGAGGCGTTCAAGGCGCGCTACAACATGGAGATGCCCAAGACCTGGGAAGACTTCGAGCAGCTCTCGATCGAGGACTACACCAAGCTCGCCGAGTTCTTCACCCGGCCCGACAAGGGCTACCACGGCGCCGCGATGCAGTACTCGCGCGAGTACGACTTCATCAGCTGCCCGCTGCTGTCGTTCATGCGCAGCCAGGGCGGCGACGTGTGGGACCCGAAGACCGGCCAGGTCCAGGGCATCATCGACAGCGACAGCAACACCCGCGCCATGACCCAGTACAAGGCCATGCTGAAGCACCAGCCGCCCGGCGCCATCAACTACGGCATCGCCGAGGTCATCGACGTCTTCACCCAGGGCAAGGCGTTCTCCGCCTGGCAATGGGCGGCGGTCGGCAAGGCGATGATCCCCGCCTCGATGCAGGGCAAGGTGATGGTGGTGCCGCCGCCGGGCTTCAAGCAGGCGGACGGGACGCTGAAGCGCGACTACATCATCGGCGGCCAGCCCTGGGTGCTGAACGCGTTCAACGACGACGCGCACGCCCGGGTGGCGCTCGACTTCATGAAGTGGTGGTACCTGCCGGAGACGCAGATGGAGTTCGCCAAGCGCGGCGGCAACCCATGCGACAAGGCGACCCTGAGCACCGCGGGCTTCGACGAGCTGCAGCCGTGGTATCGCACCTACAAGTACATGCTGCCGCGCAGCTCCGACTTCTGGCACGACGCGAAGTACAGCGAGATGCTGGCGGTGCAGCAGGAGGCGTTCACCGCCTATGCCACCGGCCAGATCAACGACCCCGCCCACGCGCTGGCCTACGTCGCCTGCAAGCAGCAGGACATCCTGTTCGACAGCGGCACCGCGTCGAAGCAGCCCTCCGGCGCCTGCTCCGGCATCCGGCTCTAAGCTTGCCGAGCGAGGCCGCAGCGCCGCCGTTGCCCGCGCTGTCCCCGGCGGGCGGCGTCGCCCGGTTCCTTGGGCGGCGCACAGTGCTGCCGGGGCTGCTGCTGGTCCCGGTGCTGGCGTTCTTCATCGTCTGGAACACCATCCCGACGCTTTGGCTGCTGGGCCTGAGCTTCTACCGCTTCTCGCTCACCTCCGGCCGGGCGCCGATCTACGCGGGCCTGCTGAACTTCCAGAACATCCTGAACGACAGCGGCGTCTGGCTCGACCTGAGCCGCACGCTGCTGTTCGTGGTCAGCGGGGTCGGCATCCAGACCGTGCTCGGCATGCTGCTGGGCCTGCTGTTCTGGAACAGCCAGCGCCTGCCGGGGCGCCGGGTGGCGCTGACGATGCTGTTCGCGCCGATGGTGCTGACGCCGGTCGCGAGCGGCACGTTCTGGCGGCTGATCTACGACCCGACGTTCGGCGTGCTGAACGCGATGCTGCGCGGCGTCGGGTTCTCCGGCGCGAACTTCCTGGGCGACAGCAGCACCGCGTTCGCCGCCGTGCTCGTCGTCGATGTCTGGATGTGGACGCCATTCATGGTGCTGATGACGCTCGCCGCCCTGGCGTCGGTGCCGAAGGCGGAGCTTGAGGCGGCCGAGATCGACCAGCTCACCTGGATGCAGCGGCTGCGGCTCGTACTGCTGCACCACGGCAAGTACATCCTGATGCTCGGCATCCTGCTGCGCACCATCGACAGCTTCAAGACGATGGACCTGATCTACAACATGACCTTCGGCGGACCCGGCACCACGACGCAGCTTGTCGCCATCACGCTGTACCGCCGCGCGTTCGAGGCGTTCAACATGGGCTGGTCCTCGGCGCTCGCGGTGATCCTGCTGCTGATCTCCATCGCGTTCACCGCCACCTTCATCTTCGTGCTGCACTGGCGCGAAAAGGCCGAGGCTTGATGCGGACCCCGTGGCAGGAGCACGCCTACCATGCCGTGCTGTGGCTCGTGGCGCTGGTGTTCTTCGCACCCATCGCCTGGATCATCCTGAGTTCGTTCAAGACGGCCGACCAGATCCTGGCGACGCCCCCGGTGCTGCTGTTCCGCCCGACGCTCGACAACTACGTCCAGCTTTTCGCGCGGGACAGCTTCCTGCACCAGCTGTTCAACTCGCTGTTCCTGTCGGTCTCGGCGGTGCTGATCGCGGTCGCGGTGTCGTTCCTGGCAGCGTTCTCCTTTTCCCGGTTCAAGCCGGCGGGCACCGACTTCCTGATGTTCCTGCTGCTGTCGATCCGCATGTTGCCGGGGTCGGCGGCGATCCTGCCGGTCTACCTGATGTACGTGGGGTTCGGCTGGAAGGACACCTACGCCGGCATGATCCTGTTCTACGCGATGTTCTCGATCCCGTTCTCCGTGTGGATCCTGAAGGGCTTCATCGACGGCGTATCGCCCCGGTTCGACGAGACCGGCCGGGTCAACGGCGCGTCCTGGCTGCGGATCATCACCCGCACCATCCTGCCGCAGGTCATGCCCGGCGTGATCGCGGCGCTGATCTTCAACTTCATCTTCGTGTGGAACGAGTTCCTGTTCAACTACATCATCGGCGGCCTGCAGACCTCCAACGTGCCGGTGGCGCTGAGCACGGGCCTCTACAGCAGCGGCGGCGTCGATTGGACGTTCATCTCCGCCTTGACCACCGTGTACCTCGTGCCGCCGGTGCTGGTGGTCTACGTCTTCCAGCGCTACCTGCTGGTCGGCATGACGTTCGGCACCGTGCGCGGCGAGGTCTGATGTCCCGCCTCGTCGCCCGCGCCGAGCTGGCGCTGATCTGCGTCATGGCGCTGGGCTTCGTGCTGATCGCGCAGCAGGTGGCGTTCGGGCTGTATCAGGTGGGGCTGCTGACCGTCGTCGCCAGCACGCTGCTGCACATCGCGGTCGGCAACCTGCCGCCGGACGCCGGGCCGGGGCGGGCGCTGTTGCTGACCTTGGCGATCCTCGGCCTCGTCGCCGCGGTGTTCGGGGCTGGCATCCTGCTGGTGCCGCTGCTGTCGCAGCTGGGCCGATGACCCGCATCCGGTTCGAGGGCGTGACCAAGGCCTACCGCGGCGCCGCGGCGCTCGACCGGGTGGATCTGGAGGTGGCGCCGGGCAGCTTCACCGTGCTGTGCGGCCCGCCCCGCAGCGGCAAGTCGGTGCTGTTCCGCCTGCTGGCGGGGCTGGAGACGCCGGACGCCGGGCGCATCCTGTTCGATGGGCGGGACATCGCGGTGGTGCCGGCGGCGGAGCGCACGCTGGGCTACGTGCCGCAATCCTTCGCGCTGTTCCCGCACCTCAGCGTCTTCGACAACATCGCCTACCCGCTGGCGCTGCAGGGCGTCGCCCGGCCCGAGATTGCCCGGCGCGTAGCGGAGGCAGCGGCGCTGCTGCGCATCGGGGCACTCCTGCAGAAGCGCCCGGCGCAGCTCAGCGGCGGCGAGAAGCAGCGCGCCGCCATCGCCCGCGGCATCCTGAAGAACGCCGACATCTTCATCCTCGACGACCCTCTCGTCGGCCTCGACTTCAAGCTGCGGGAGCGGCTGATGGACGACCTCAAGGAGATGCGCCGGGCGCTGGGCGCCACCTTCCTGTATGCGACCTCGGACAGCCTGGAGGCGCTGACGATGGCGCAGGACCTGGCCGTGCTCGACGCCGGGCGGCTGATCCAGGCTGGCCCGGCGGCGATGGTCTACCTGCGGCCCGCCCATGTCCGATGCGCCGAGCTGATCGGCTTCCCCCGCTGCAACGTGCTGCCCGGCGTCGTCGCGGGCGGCCGTTGCACGACGGCGGCGGCGAGCCTTCCGCTCGCGGGTCCCGTCGCCGCCGGGCCGGTCCTGGTGGCGATCCGGCCGGAGCACCTAGTGCCGTCCCACGACGCCGAAGCGGACGGCGTGGGCGAGGTGACGTTGATCGAAGACCTCGGTGCGGAGTGCGTCGTGTACTTCACCGTGGCCGGCCAAGGCCTGGCGACGCTGCTTCCGGCGGCGCAGGCGGCGGCGCTCGACCTCGGCAGCCGCTTCGGCTACGCGCTCCGGCCC